>CAYHRR010000023.1:0-17111 GCA_964358875.1 uncultured Planctomycetaceae bacterium
CTCCGAGCATCCCGCGCGCTCGACGATCTCGAACAGCCAGCGGGAGCGCGAGCCCTCGCACTACAGATCAAACGCTCGATTTTCCAGGCACGCGCGCTCGATCTCGGTGACGAGGTAGCGCCCGTTGCGGCGGTTCACGCGCAACCACGCACGCCCGCGACCGGCGGCGATGTCGCTACGAAACTCGCGGATCTCTGCGGCGGAAAGTCGTCGCGTCATCGCGCATATGCGCGCCGCGCGAAGAGCAGCGCGAGGAACGGGAGCATGTTGGTCTTGTTCGGGATCAGCTTGAAGATGCGCCACAGACGCGCGGGGTTGAAATAGAAGCGGCGGTAGGCGGACTTGCGCAGCGAGGTGATCAACGCCTCGGGCACCGTCGAGAGGTTGATCTCGGTTTGGTACGGCTCGTAGGCGGACCAATCGTGCGGCAACGCGAAACCGGCGTGTTCGACTTGGCGGAACAGCTCGGTGCCTTTGAACGGGATCACGCGGAAGAAGGCGGCGGTGTGGAAGGAACTGGTCGCGGCCCAGTCGATCGTCGAACGCATTTCCGCTTCGGTTTCGCTCGGGAAACCGAGCATGAACGCGCCGTGGACCATCACGTTTTGCTTGGCGATGAAGTCGACGATGCGGCGCACCTTCTCGATCTTCAGGTTCTTCTTCATCACCTTTTGGATGCGCGGGCTCGCCGATTCGACGGCGACCATGCAGCGGTACATGCCGGCCTGCTTGAGCAACACGACGAGTTCTTCGTCGAGGATGTCGCCGCGAAATCCGTTGGGGAAGGTCAGCGCGAGCTTCCAACCGCGTTCGATGATGCCGCGCGCGATCGCCTTCGCGCGCTCGGGCTTGAAGTTGAAGATGTCGTCCATGAAGACGAGCTCTTTGACGCCGTACTTCGTGACGAGCAGCTCGATCTCCGCGAGCACGTGCTCCGCCGAGCGATCGCGAAACGTCTTGCCGTAGCTGTTGTGGCAATAGGTGCAGCGCCACGGGCACGCGCGTGAGCTGAACAGCGTCGCGAATTCCTTGTGCGCGTAGATCACGCCGCCGCGCGGCACCGTGTGGTACTTCGCGTGATCGACGAGATCCCAGGCCGGAAACGGCAACAAATCGAGCTGCGGCGGCGGCTCGCGGTCGAGCTCGTGCACGCGCGCGCCGTCCGCGCGACGCCACGAAAGTCCGAGGCAGCCGCTCCAGTCGGTGCGACCGTCGCGCAATCCGTCGAGCACGTCGACGAAGATGAATTCGCCTTCGCCGCGCACGACGAAATCGACGGCGGCGTCGGCGAGCACGTCATCCGCGGCGACACTCGGGTGCGGACCGCCGCACACGACGATCGCACGCGGCAAGCGCTGTTTCACGAGCTTCGCCAGCGCGTGCATACAGCCCGCTTCGTAGGTCATCGCCGACAAACCGACGATGTCCGGCGCGAGTTTCACGAGTTCCTCGACGCAGCGCTCGGGCTCCCAATCCTCGACCTTCATGTCGACGATGCTCACGTCGTCGTGTCCGGCCGCGCGTGCCTGCGCGGCGATCATCATGATCCCGAGCGGGTGAACGTGCGTGAACTGCGTGTAGCGGTGATAGGTCTGAACGAGGACGGTGCGCATGGGACGGCGCGTCAACTATCCGTCGGATGCGCGTACGGAGCCAGGCTCCTCCGTCAACTATTCGGAGTACGGAGCCAGGCTCTTCCGTCAACTATTCGCGGGACGTACTGCAAAACAGCGCCGCCTCGCCGCGAATAGTTGACGGTGGAGCCTGGCTCCGTATCAGGCGGCGAGCAAGCGCGACAGGAGGCCGTTGCCGAGGCGCAGCAGCTCGACCAGGTTCGCCGTGGCGCTCGGGTCGCAGGCGCTGGCGGTGCGCGTGGGGTCGTCCAAGCGTCGCTGCGAGTCGTCGGCCAACTCGCCGATGACGCGACCGGTTTCCTCCGTGCGGCGCGCGATGCGTTCGGCGATCGAGCGCGCCTGGGCGACGAGTCCGCTCGTCGAAGCCTCAGCGCGACCGACCGATCCGCGCCGGCCCGGCGCACTCGATACGCGTCGCGCCTCTTCCTCCAAAGCGTGCGCGCGCTCGTCGAGCTTGGCCGCCTCCGAGATCATCTCGTCGGTCAGATTGATCAGTTCCTGCGCGTCGAAGGCCGGCTTGGCCAAGCGCAGCGTGGCCGCATGCCGCGCAGCAGCGTCGAGCTGGCGCTCGATGCCTTGAAGTTCGCGCAGCGCGCGTTGCAGGTGCGCGGAATCGAGTGCGCGGCTCAACGGCAGCTCGATCCAGGCGTCGAAGTCAGGCGATGCGTCACGAGGGTGTTCTCCGTTGTCTTCACTTCGACAAGCGTACCGTAGACTTCGCCGCGCACATGCGGCGCAACGACGGCGATCCGGTCGCGCTCGACGAAACGGCGCGAGCACTCCATGCAGCGTTGGCCGTCGTTCGCGGCCATTTTCTCTACGAATCCGGTCATCACGGCGACCTGTGGCTCGATCTGAATCGACTGTTCGTCGACGCGCCGAGAATGCGCGGATGGTCGGCTGAGCTGGCGCGCCGCACGCACGGTTGTCGAGCCGAGGTCGTGTGCGGACCGCTGATCGGCGGCGCCTTGCTGGCGCAATTCGTGGCGGCGGAACTCGGCGCGGAGTTCGTCTTTGCCGAGCGCAGCGCGCCCGAGGCGGACGGTCTCCACTATCGCTTGCCGCAGTCCTTGCGCCGCAGTGTGAAGGCGCGGCGCGTGTTGCTCGTCGACGATGCCGTCAACGCGGGATCCGCATGGCGCTCGACGTTGGCGGAACTCGACGAATGCGGAGCGCAGCTCGTCGGCTTGGCGACCCTGGTGACGCTCGGTGATGCGGCGCGCCGCTGCGCCGCGCAACGCAGTGTGCCGTTGCACGCACTCGCGACTCTCGAGCACGGTCTGTGGGCGCCTGACGACTGCCCGCTGTGCAAACTCGGTCGGCCGCTGACCTACGAGTCGATTCGCGACTGATCCGCCGCCGTTGTGCGAGCACCTCGCGCATCGTGCGAACGCTCCGGCGCCGTCAACTCTTCGCGCGCACGTCGATGTGCGTGACCGCGTCGATAGCGTCGATCACGGCGCGAAATCCGGCCAAGTCGCTCTCACTCACCTTGGCGAGCACGGCGCGTTCGAAGGCGAAGGCGATTTCGTCGACGGCTGCGGCTGCCTTGGCGCCCTTCGGAGCGAGTTGCACGAACAGCACGCGTTTGTCGCCGTCGCCCGGCGCTCGCACGATGTAGCCGCCGTGCTCGAGGCGATCGAGCATGCTCGTCACGGTCGACGGCTTCAGGTTGAACACGCGCGCCAGCTCGCCGGTCGGCCGCGGCGCGTAGCTCGCGAGGAAACTCAGAATGTGGCCCTCGATGTCGGTCAGTCGCAAGCGATCGAGTTGCGGCGTCAGGTGCAGTTCCGCTTGGCGATTGGCCTTGTGGATCGGGGAGAGGATCTGCTTGGTCATGGCGCGAGCATACGCAGGAGCTTCCCTCGAAGGCTGCGTAGCGGACCGACCGTGACGTGCGGGACAGTGCGAGTTCTTCGGGACCGGACAGCGCTCTCGAATCCGCTCCCGATCGGAACGTGTCGGATATGCTTTCGCGCCGCCCTCGGCTCCTCACCTTGCGTCCCACCCCCCTGTTTGCCGCGGCAGCGTCGGCCGCGCTCGCGGCGTTCGCGCCGACCGCGTTCGCTGCGCCGCAAAACGTCGTCGTCATCGTCATGGACGATGTCGGGCAAGGCCTGATCGGTGCTTGCGACGTGTACGCCCAGGCGATCGGCGCGCCGCCCTCCAACCCCGCGAACACACCGGCGATCGACCAGCTGATGGCGGCGCGCGGCGTGACGTTCACGCGCGCTTGGTCGAGTCCCGTGTGCACGCCCTCGCGCTCGACGATGCTCACCGGTCGCCACCCGCGCCGCACGGGCATGGGCTCCGTGCTCTACGACAGCGGTGCCGGCGACAATATCGGGCTCGATCCGCACGCCGCTTTGCTGCCCGAGATCTTGCACGCAGCTCCGAGCGTGTACCACTGCGCCGCGCTCGGGAAGTGGCACCTCTCGGATCCGCTGCAGCTGCGCAACTACGTTCCGTGCCCGCTCGGACAGCCGGCTGGACGATGGTTCGATCAATACGCGGGCGCCGCCTTCAACTTCCGCCGCGCCGCTGGCGTGCCGCAGACCGAGACGGGCTACTTCCACTGGGACAAGCTGTACGCGTCGGAGATCGAGGTCGGTTTCAATCCCTGCGCTCCCGATCCCGTGCCGTGCCATGTGATCCGCGACGCGGCGGATCCGCTGCAATACGCAACGGCGGACACGACCGAAGACGCGCTGACGCTGCTCGGGCAACTGGAAGAGCCCTTCTTCCTGTACGTCGCCTACAACGCGGTGCACTTGCCGGTTCACGACGTGCCGGTCGGTCTGCCGACGGAGGGTTGCGGTCCCTACACGCCGCCGCCGTTGCCTTGCGATCCGGGTGTGCCGGCGACGAAGGCCACGCTCGTGCGCTGCATGATGGAGTCGCTCGACGCGCAGATCGCGCGCGTTCTGTGCCGGATCGACGACAGCACCACCACCGTGATCTTGGTCGGCGACAACGGGACCTCGAGCCAAGTCGTGCTACCGCCGTACGCTCCCGCGCACGCCAAGGCCAGCGTCTATGAAGGCGGCATCAGCGTTCCCCTCATCGTGCGCTCGCCACGCATCGATCCTTCGCTCGAAGGCACCTACTGCGAGGCGCTGGTCGGTTTGATCGACATCTACGCGACGACGTGCGAGCTCGCCGGCGTCGATCCGATGACAACGCCCGGCGTCGATTCGATCTCGCTCGTGCCGTATCTCGACGGCGCCGGCGTCTCGCTGCGCACGCTGCAGTACACCGAGGTCTTCTATCCGAACTTCGTACCTGATCCCGTGTCGGGCGGGCTGCCGGCCGGCTACATCGGAATCAAGCACGACCAAGCCCTGCGCAACGCGCGCTTCAAGTTGATCCGCAAGTGGCGGCGCAGCCACGCCACGCTGCTGCCGATCTTGTCCGAGGAGTTGTACGACATGGTCGCCGGCGGTCCGTCCAGCGGCTCGTCGCCTGGATTCCCGCTGCCCGATTTCCTGGAAGCGAACAATTTGCTGCGCCCGGAAGCCCTGCCGCTCTCACCTGAGGCTCAGGCGGCCTACGACATGCTGCGCTCGGAGCTCGACGTGAATTACCCGTCGCTCGTGTTCTGAGAACGCGACGCGCGCGCAAGCCCGGATGCACTTCGACCCGGTAAACTCCGACCGTTCCATGCTTGCGACCCTTCTTGCCGCCACGACGCTCGCGTCCTCGCCTTCCACGCCGCCTGCGACGGGCAACGTGATGGTCATCGTGCTCGATGACGTCGGTTGCGACTTGGTCGGCGCCTACGAGAACCACTACGCGTCGCTCGGCAAGCCACCCGGCTCGCCCGCGGCGACGCCCGCCATCGACCAACTGCTCGCGGCGCGCGGCATCATGTTCACGAACGCGTGGTCGGCGCCGATGTGCACGCCGAGCCGCTCGCGCATCTTGACCGGTCGCTACGGCTTCCGAACCGGCATCGGCACGGTGACGAAGGAGGGTGATCTCGGTCACTTGCGCAATCCCGGCTTGCAGGAGGACATCACGCTGTTGCCGCAGCTCCTGCACCTCGCGCCGACGCCGTACATGTGCGTCGCGCTCGGCAAGTGGCACCTCGCGGACAAGGGGCAGACCGTCACGGACCTGCGTCACCCGCTCGGCAATCCGATCGGCACTTGGTTCGATCGCTATGCAGGCGCGTTGTTCAACCTGTCGCAGCCCGTCGGCGGCGGCGTGCTCAACGTGTATTCGAGCTGGGAGAAGACCTACGCCTCCTACATCGACATCGGCGTGAATCCCTGCGGTCCCGGCGTGCCGCCGTGCAACGTGCCGATGATCACGCCGCCGAACCTGCGCTACGCGAGCGTCGACACCGCCGACGACGCGATCCGCATGGTGCAGACGCTTCCCGAGCCGTGGTTTTTGTACGTCTCGTTCAACGGCGTGCACTTGCCCGAGCACGTCGTGCCGACGGGTTTGCCGCGCGACTCCTGCGGCAACTACAGCGGGCCGACCGTGCCCTGCAATCCGGGCGCGAACCCGACCGTGCCGGATCTCGTGCGCTGCACCTTGGCCGAGGTCGACGCGCAAGTCGGGCGCATCCTCTGCCAAGTCAACGAGGCCAACACGACCGTGATGTTGTGGGGCGACAACGGCACGGTGCCCGATGCGGTGCTGCCGCCGAACAACCCGGTGCACGGCAAGGGCACGGTGTACGAGGACGGCGTGCACGTCCCGTTCATCGTGCGATCGCCGTACCAAGCGGCGTCGACCGTCGGATCGATCAACGACCGCCTCGTCGTTTCGACCGACACCTTTGCGACGGTCGCCGAGCTCGCCGGTGTGCCCGCGAGCCTGATGACGGCCGAGGATTCGATCTCGCTCGTGCCCTACATCAACGGCAACACTGCGCCCTTGCGCCGCACGATCTTCGCCGAGGGTTTCTCGCCCAATTTCGTGCCCGATCCGGTGACCGGCTGGACGCCGCCGAACTACGTGTCGTCGCGCCACAACCAAGCGCTGCGCGAGCGGCGCTACAAGCTGATCCGTCGTTACCAACGCGCGCACTCGGGCAACGCGATCACGGTCAACGAAGAGTTCTACGACCTGCTCGGCGGCGGTCCGCCCGATGTGGTCACCGGCGCGCCGACGCGCGACTGGTTCGAGACGAACAACCTGCTCGCGCAGCCGCAGCTCGACCACCGCGCCGCGCGCATCCTGCAGCTCCTGCGCGGCCAACTCGACGCGCACTATCCGTCCGTCGTCGAGTGACATGCCGCGTGCCGCGTGCGCGGGCAGCGCTGCGCACGAGGAAACGCTCGTGTGCATGCGCGGTCGCGAGCGCCAAAGCACACGCGCTCGCCGCCGAGCGCGCGTCGCTCGCGCCCTGACTTCACCCGGCGCCGACGCGTCCCTTCGCAACGATCCCTAAGATCCGCGCCTCGCCGCACGTTGTCGCTTCGGTCGCGGAAGCTGCGCGCGCGGCGCCGCAGGCCTCACCAGGAACGGATCCATGCTGCACGCTCTGTCCGCCGTCGTTTTTGCGCTGTCCCTCGGCGATTCACGTCCTGTGACCACGCGCATCGAAGAGGTCACGGTCTATCCGAACACCGCGCTCGTGAGGCGCACGACGCAGTTGCCCGCGGGCGGCGGCGAGTTCGTGATCGCGGGGCTGCCGTGGGACCTCGATCCCGACAGCGTGCGCGTGCGCTGCGTCGGTGCGGACGTCGTCGGCATCGAGGCGCGCGAGCGGCACGTCGCAGCGAGCTCCAGCGCGCGCATCGAGGAGCTGCGCGGACGCGCGCGTGAACTGCGCAAGCAATTGACCGCGACGAGCGACGAACGCGACATCGCCGCGAAGCTCGGCCTGCACGTCGCGAAGTTGATGGAGCTCGAGGAGCGCGCGCACGCCGAGGCGCTGCAGAGCGGCGCAACGCCGACCGACGCGTGGAAGGCGAACCTCGAATTCCTCGGCGAGCGGCTCAAGGCCGGTCGCAAGTCCCAGCGCGAGCTGCAGTGGCGCTTCGAAGAGCTCGACCAGCAGCGCAAGGACTTGGAGCTCGAAATCGGTCGCGGCGCGGGCAGCGGCGGCGTTTCGCAGCGCGATGTGTACGTCGAATTGCCTGCAGGCGCCGCCGCAGCCGAGCTCGAGCTCGAGTACGTCGTCGCCGGCGCCGGTTGGACGCCGCTGTACGACCTGCGCACGGCGCGTGATGCGCGTTCGGTCGAGTTGTCGTACCGCGCGCAGGTTCGCCAACAGACGGGCGAGGATTGGAACGGCGTGTCGCTCGCCTTGTCGACGGCGCGGCCGCAACTGGGTGCCGAGGGGCCGGATCCGCAAGCCGTGTGGCTCGCGCTGTACGAGCCCGAGGCGGAAGGCAGCGTGCTCTCGGCGCGCGCCCCGGCGCCGGCGGAGGAAAAGAACGCACTGCGCGAACTCGGGTACACGGGCGGAGACAAGCACGACGACGAGGACCTCAAGCGTTTCGAAGCGACGGTCGAGAGCCAAGGGCTCTCGGTGCGCTACCGCATCGCGCAACGCGAGAGCGTGCAGTCGCAGGTCGATCCGTCGAACGTCTTGATCGGACGCGCGAAGCTCGACGTCAGCCCCGAATACTTCGCCGCGCCGCTGATCGACGCCAACGTGTGGCTGCGCGGCAAGACGAGGAACACCACCGAGTGGGCGCTCTTGCCCGGACGCGCGGCGGTGTACTTCGGCGCGGACTTCCTGGGGCACGCGCAACTCGACGCGGTGTTGCCCGGCGTGGAGTTCGTGCTGCATCTCGGCTCCGATCCGGCGCTGAGCGTCGAACGCACGCTGCTCGAAGATCTGCGCGAAGGTCCGGGCGTGTTCAACGGCGACGCGGCACACACGCAGCGCTTCCGCATCCGCATCAAGAACAACGGCGCGGCGGCCTGTGCGCCCGACGGCTCGGCGCTGGTGTTCGTGCGCGAGGCTTTGCCGCGTTCGACCGACGAGCGCATCAAGGTCAAGTTGCTCGAGCCGAGTCCGCCGGTTTCGAACGACGAGCGCTGGAAGCAAGTGCGCGAAGAACAAGGCCTGCTCGTGTGGTCGCTCAAGGTGCCGCGCGCGGGCGAAGCGCTGGTTTCCTACGGCGCGAAGATCACGTTCCCCAAAGGCCTGCAGGTCGTTCGTTAGGTGCTCGCCATGCTGCAACTCATCGCCACATTCGCGCTCGTCCTGCCGCTGCAAGAGCCCGCGCCGATCCGCGCGCCGATCGTCGAGGTCACCGTGTTTCCCGGCAGCGCGCTGGTGCGCCGCCACGCCGAAATTGCGGGCGGAACAGGCCGTTTCGTGCTCGCCGGCCTGCCGCGGTCGATGGACCCCGAAAGCGTGCGCGTGCGTTGCAGCGGCGCCGAAGTCATCGGCACCGAAACGCGCGAGCGCTTCGAGAAGAGCGTGCCCGATGCGCGCGTCGAGGAGCTGCGCTTGCGTTCGCGCGACGTGACGCGTGAGCTTGCGACGTTGAACGATGAGCTCGGCGTACTCGAGCAAGTTGCAGCGCACCTCGCGCGACTCGCTGATGCGCCGTTGGGCGCCGGCGACAAGCAAGCGACGACGAACTCGCGCGAGGCGTGGGCGAAGAACCTCGAGTACATCTCGCAAGGCATGCTCGCCAACCGCGCGGCGCTGCGCGACACACGCGCGCGGGTCGAGGCCTGCGAAGTGCGCGCGGCCGACATCGAGACGGAACTCGGCGCTGCCGACGGCGGACAAGGCGTGCACCTACGCGACGTCGTGGTCGAAGTCGACGGCGGCGCGGGCGCGGCGGTGCTCGACATCGAGTACGTCGTCGCGCACGCGGGCTGGTCGCCGCTGTACGACTTGCGCACGGCACCGGACGCGCGTTCGGTCGAGCTCGGCTATCGCGCGCGCGTGTGGCAGCGCAGCGGCGAGGATTGGACCGATGTCGAGATGTCCTTGTCGACCGCGCAGCCGCGTCTCGGCGCGCAAGGTCCGGACCCCGATCCGATTTGGTTGAGCGTGCTCGAAGTCGAACGCAAGCGCGGCGCTAAATCCAAGAGCGGCGGGATCTTCAACCCCGATCCCGCAGCCTCCGAGAAGTACAAGGACTCCGACGGCGGCGATCCGGAGGTGTCGGGCTCCCCGGCGCCGCGACCCTTCGCGAGCGTCGATAGCCAAGGCCTGTCCTTGCGCTTCCGCCTCGCCAAGCGCGAGGACGTGCAGTCGCGCCCCGAGCCGTCGACGGTGCTCGTCGGTCAACAGCGTCTCGACGTCACGCCGGAATATTTTCTCGCCGCCGAGCTCGACCCGAACGTGTGGCTGCGTGGCAAGTGCGTGAACACTTCGCCGTGGATGTTGTTGCCCGGCAGCGCGGCCGTGTATTTCGGCGCCGATTACCTCGGTCAAGCGCGGCTCGAAGCGGTGCAGCCGGGCGCGGAGTTCGTGCTGCACTTGGGCTTCGATCCGGCCTTCACCGTCGAACGCACCGAGCTCGAGAACCTGATCGAAGGTCCGGGCGTGTTCGGTTCGAAGGCCACGCATCGGCAAGTGTTCCGCGTGCGCATCGCGAACTCGGGCGCGGCGGTCGCGCGCGCCGACGGCAGCGCGCTCGTGTTCGTGCGCGAGGCCTTGCCGAAGACCACCGACGAACGCATCGACGTCGAACTCGTCAAGCCGAGCGCAAAGCCCTCCGACGACGCGCGCTGGAAGCGCGAGCGCGAGGAGCAGGGCGTGATCACGTGGCAACTTGCCGTACCGCGCAGCGGCGAAACGGTGCTCGAGTACGCGCGCGAGGTCAGCTATCCGAGCAAGGCGACGGTGGTCGAGCGCTGACCTGACGCGGCGTCACTTCTTGGCGATCGCAGCTTTGACGCGACCGTTCTTCGACGGCGCCGCTTTCGACTTTGCCACGACGCTGAGCGCGCTCTTGAGGTCGTCGATGATGTCGCTCGGGCTTTCGAGGCCGATCGACAGGCGCACGGCTCCGCCTTGTTTGCCGTAGGAACTGTGCGTCATCGACGCGGGCAGCTCGATCAAGGTCTTGGTGTGGCCGAGCGAAACCGCGAGCGTCACCGAATAGGCCGAGCGCGCGATCTCGTCGACGAACTCCTCGGCGTCGACCTTCGCGGCGTCGAGCTCGAAGAAGATCATGTTGCCCGGCGCGAAGTCGCCGTCGAAGTCGCGCAGTTGGCGTTCGGCGAGTGCGCGCTGCGGATAGCTCGCCAGGCCGGGATACACGACGCGTTGCACGCACTCGTGCTTCTCGAGGTACGTCGCGACCTTCTTGGCCGTGTAGATCTGGCGCTTGAGGCGCACGCTGAGCGTCGGCAAGCCGTACACGAGGATCGCCCACGCGGCCTTCGACGAGAGGATGCCGCCGAAGTCCTTTCGGTACAGCAACAGCGACGCGAGCATCGCCTTCGGGCAGATCACGGCGCCGCCGAGCTCGGTGCCGAAGCCGCCGAGGTTTTTCGTGAGGCTGTGCAACACGACATCGGCGCCGAGCGCGAGCGGGCGCTGGCCGAAGGGTGTCGCAAAGGTGTTGTCGATGAAGATCAAGAGCCGGCGCTCGGGCTTGCGCTTGGCGTTGACTTCGTCGGCGAGCGCGCGCAACGCGCCGATGTCGACGAGTTCGAGCGACGGATTGACCGGCGATTCGAAGTACAGAACGCGCGTCGCCGGCGTGATCGCTTTGCGCAAGCGCGCGATGTCGTTCATGTCGATGCGCCGCACGCCCAGACCCAGGCGCGGGTACCAATTCACGAACAGCGAGTGCGTGCAACCGTAGAGCACCGGGTGCGCGATCACTTCGTCGCCGCCGACGAGCGTCGAGCCCAAGGCCGCCGAAATCGCAGCCATGCCCGAGGCGAAGGTGACGCACGCTTCGCCGCCTTCGACGGTCGCGAGCTCACCTTCGAGGATCGAGCGCGTCGGCTCGTCGAGGCGATCGTAGATGTAGACCGGTGCGTCACCCGTGTCCTGAACGAGCTGGCCGAACTCCTGGAAGCCGCGCGCGCCGCGTTTCGCCGAGTCGAGTCGGTAGGTCGTCGACGACGACAAGGGCGGCGTCACGTGGTGCGAAAAGTCCCATTTCGCCGAGTGTTCCGGGCCGTGAACGAGCCGCGTCGTGACCTTGTAATCCTGCTTGCGTGCCATGGCTATTCCTCGCGCACTTCGCGCCGGCGCGCACTGTAGGCGATCGCTCGTTCCGTCGCCTGCGCCGAGTGACCTCACGTTCGCGCGACGGTGGCCCACGACATGGGCCATCGTGCGCAGTCGCTGCGACGCAGCTCACTGCGCGATGAGAAAGTGCAGCGCGTCGCTCGTGTTCGTCGTCGACGTCGAGGCCGGATCGCGCGTCCAGAACTGCGCCCACACTTGCGCACCGGCGACGAGCAATGGATCGGCTCCCGAGGCGATGCGTGCGTTGAAGTCGACGCTGTAGCTGCCCGAGCAATCGGTCGGGCTCGCTTGGCCGCCTGCATTGGCGAGCGGCAGGCGCACGAGCGGTGCGTTGACGCACAAGGTGCCGCCGTGGAACGGCGCCGAGCTCGCGCCGCTGGTGCCGTAGAAGAGCAGTCCGTTCTGCTGGTTGATCGCGTTGGACAAGCTGATGTCGAAGGTGCCGCCCGCAGCAACTTGCGGCGCGCCGTTGAAGGCGATGGCCGGCACGCAGCCTTGGCTGTTCGTCTTCGCCGTGCAGTACACACTCGGCGCGGGCGGTGTGAAGGTGACGACGAGCTTCGGTCGGTTCGCCGCCGCGACAGCTTCGCTCGACGCGAACACATCGGCCGTCGAAGCCGTGACTTCGTTGGTGAACTTGATCAGCCAACCGAAATCCGTCGCCGGGCCGTCGAGCCAACTCTGCACGTCGGCGACCGCTTGCGCCGTCGACGGAAAGGTGTGCGTTCCGACGGCGCCGACGGCGAGCGACGCGCTGATCGTCGCCGCGAAATCGCCGCCCGGATTCGTCCAAAACGTGCTCGCGTAGAAACCGTGCAGCCAAGTCGCATCGCCCGCTTGCGCCGGCGCGCCGCTGCCGCTCGAAGTCGACGAAGCGCCTTCACCCCACGCGCCCAGCGCGCGGTGAAGCTCCGCCGTCGAAGGCCCGGGGTTGCCCGAGGTTTGGACGAGCACGAGCTGGACCGCGGTGATCGTCGAACCTGCGGGAACGCTCGCTGCGACATCGAAGGCGAGCAACGCGCGCCGCACCGGCGCGGTCGAAGTACCGCCGGCGACGCCGACGACGAACACCGGGCCGCTGCCGTTGGATGTTGCGCCCGCGAGGTCGTTCCACAGCGTGTTGTCCTTGCTCGCTGTCAGCGTGGCGACGTCGCCGAACGCTGCACTCGCGGTCAACACGACCGCCGCGATGCTCGCAGTGAGTTTCATGTCGTGCGCCGCCGCCTAGGGTTGGATCAAGAACTTGAGCGCGTCGCTCACGTTGGTCGTGAAGGGGTCGGCCGGATCGCGCGTCCACCACTCAGCGCACACTTGCACGCCCGCGACGAGCAGCGGGTCCGCGCCCGAAGTGATGCGCGCGTTGAAGTCGAGCGCGTAGGCGCCCGAGCAATCGTCCGGTCCGGGATTGCCGCCCGCGTTCTGCACGCCGCAACGCACGAGCGGCGCGCGCACGCACATGATGCCGCCCGCGAACGGCGTCGCCTGGGTTCCGTGGATGCCGTAGAAGAGCAAGCCGTTCTGGTTGTTGATCGCGTTGGCGAGCGAGATCACGAAGCCCGAGCCCGCGTTCGCATCGGGCAGTCCGGTGAAGCCGATCGCCGGCACGCAGCCTTGGCTGTTGGTCTTCGACGTGCAGTAGATCGCCGGCGGCGGCAGCGTGTAGTTGACGGTGAGCACCGGCCGCCAGGTCACGCTGTCGCTGTTGCGCGCCTCGAACTTCTTGGCGTTTTTCGGGCCGGATTCCGGTCCGCGCAGGATCCAGCCGTGGCTCGACGCGGGCGTGTCCAACCAGCTCTGCACATCGGCGACCAACGCTGCCGTCGAGCCCCAGGTGTAGTAGCCGACGCCGTTGACGGAGACCGACGCGCTCGAGGCAGCGACGAAGGAAGCGCCCGGCGTGCTCCAAGTCTGCGTGTTCCAGTAGGTGTGCACCCACGTGACGTCGCCCGCGACCGCCGGTCCGCCGCCGCCGCTGAAACCGATCGTCGGCCCTTCGTTCCAGCTCTGCGTGAGTTTGTAGAGCGCGAAGGGGTACGAGCCCGACACGGTCTTCGACATGTACAGCTTCAACTGCACCGACTGGATCGTCGAGCCGGCGGGAATCGTGCCGGCGACGTCGAAGGCGAACAATCCGCGCCGCACAGGAGCGCTGGTCAACGTGCCCGCCAAGCCGGCGTACACCGCTTTCTCTTGACCGCTCGCGATGTTGCCGACGACGTCGTTGAAGATCGTCGCGTCCTTCGTCGCTGCGAACGTGGCTACGTCCGCGCGCAAGGGCGCAGACAGGAAGGTCGGAAGGAGCAGCGCGGCGAGGAGTGTCTTGAAGTGGTGCATCGCGGGTGTTCGGCGGTTGAGGCGAGCCGCGACGATCATAAGCGGAACCGTCCGCGCCGCTAGCCGAGACCCAGCTCGTCGACTCCGTGTTCGTCGAATCCGAGATAGTGGCCGAGCTCGTGGTAGAGCGTGATGCGCAATTCCTCGACCAGTTCTTTGCGGCTCGTACACGCGCGCTCGACGTTGCGCTGGAAGACATGGATCGTCGGCGGCAACGCGAAGCCCTCGTCGTCGGCTTGTTCCGCGAGCGATGCTCCGGTGAACAAACCGAGCAGATCCGGCGGCGTTTCGCGCGGTTCGTCGCCGGCCAAGGCGCGATTGGGCATGGCTTCGACGATCACCGCGACGCGCTCGAGCGCGCGCCGGAAGTTCTCCGGCAGCTTGGCGATCGCTTCCTTCATCACCAGGTCGAGCTCGCGTTCGTTGAGCCGCGGCGGGAACGGAAAATTCTGCGCGTCGAGGCGTTGCGCGTCGCGCAGCATGCGATCGGCGCGTCCGTAATCGCCCTCGAGATCGGCCAGCAAGGCGAGCTTGGCCATCACGGCCGGCAGCTTGGCCTTGGCGTGAGCGCGCTCGAGTCGTTCGCGCGCTGCGTCGAATTCCCAGTCGCGCAAATCGATCTCCGCGCGCACGACGAGCAACTCGGCGTCCTCGTTCTCGTCCTCGCGTTCCGCCGCTTGCTCCGCCGCCGCGCGCGCCGCGTCGAGATCGTCGAGGTCGAGGAAGGCCGTCGCGCGCAGCACCCAAGTCTCGGGCAGCTCGTCGTCCGCTTCATCCGCGATCTCGAGCGCGAGTTGCGCTTCGCCCTCGTCGAGCGCCGTCCAGGCACGATCGAGCAGCGCGTAATCTTCGTTGTCGTTGCTCATGTGGGCGCACGATCTTGACGTCGAAGCGCGCGGAGCGCGAGGGCGCACACCGCGCTTTGTGCGCCCGACGCGCTATTCGCCGACGTCGGCAGGCCGGCGCGGGCCGACATCCGTCGTGATGTCGCGCAGACAGCCCTCGCGCAGCGCGCACAGCTTCCAGTGTTCGTCGAAGAACAGCACGAAGCCCTGCGTCGACGCGTCGATGTCCGTGTAGTTGAACGAGGCGCTCGTACCGCGCACCAAGTCGAAGCGCACGCCGGCGCTCCAGTGCCGCTCTTGCTGCCACGCGTAACCGAGCGCGAGCCCGTTGCCGTGGTGCTCCCACACGTACAGCGGCGCGCCGAGCGCGGCGAGGCACGCGCCGAGATCGCTTTCGTTCGGACGCAGGGCGGAGAAGCGCGCGTGGTCCAAGGGCTCGAGCGCGCGGTGACGGTCGTAGTTGAACGACATGCAGCTCGACAGCGAAGCGAGCGCTGCGGCGAGGCTCACGAGGCGCATCACTCGTGCGCTTCCGTCCAAGGCATCGCGTAGGCCGCGTTGTTCGCCGTCAACGTCGCGCCGGCGTGCAGAAGCCGATCGTTCTCGTCGAAGAACAGCCACACGCGGTCTTGCTGAGTGTCGACGTTCAAGAAGCCGACGACGATGAACAGCAGGCCGGCGCGCTTGCTGACGGTGTGGTCGTAGCGCCACGCCGAGCGCTTGCCGAGCTGCACGACGTCGCTCGGCGCACCGAGCACGCGCAACACGTCGTCGGCCGTCGATTTGCCGGGTTCGAGCAGCGCGACGCGCTCGGGTTGCAGCGGTTCGTTGACGACATCGCGCGTCAGCACGCACGCGGTGAGGGGCAGGAGCACGAGGGCGAGAGCAGCGCGGAGCATCATGGGCGCGGAGGCTACTGCCGCTCGCGCGTGATCGCCACGCTCAGAGTCGGCGCAGCTCGAGCCCGACCGAGTTGCGTTCGCCTTCGGTGAGCACGAAGACGCCGCTCGCCTCTTCGAACCCTTCGAGCTCCACGCGCAAGCGCACGTCGCCGGGTACCAGGAGTTGCTCGACGTCCATGGGCGCGTCGAGCGCCGGCCAATCGGCGTCCCACGTTTTTCCACGGGAATCCAGCGGCACGAGGCGTATCTCGCGACCGCGCGCGTCGATTGCGATCAGCTTGCCGCGCGCGCGTGCGAGGCCGGCGACGTTGGTCTTCAGAGCCACGCTGAGACGCGCGCCTTGCTGCAGAGTCACTTCGCGCGCGACCGTCTGCCCCGGTGCGATCGCGACGCTGGGCAACACGCTCGGCAACCAGCGCACCGCGGCCTTGTTGCGCGACGTCTCGGGCCGCACCTCGACGTCGTAGACGCCGCGCGGAAGCTCGGGCGACTCGTCGTCCTCGTTCGTGTCGAAGGCGAAATAGCTCGCGATTTCGTAGCCGGTTCCCGGCGCGAGCAGGTGCACCGAGAAGCTCAGGATCTCCGCGCCCTGCGGATCGCGAGCGACGATGCGCAGGCGACCGGTGCTCGTCGCAGCGCGCGCGACAATCGTTGCGTGCGTCACGCCTGGACCGAGCGCAACGAGTTGCTCCGTGGGTTCGGCGCCGTGCGCACAGACGCGCAAGGTGACGTGCGCCGGCGGCGCGACGCGCTGGTACGCATCCGCGCCCGGACCCTCGCAGTTCACGCGCAACTCGCGCGCGTCGAGCGAGCGCGACTCGTCGTCGACGTAGGCGCAGGCGACTTCCATTTCCGGCAACGGCACTCCCTTCTCGTCGACGACGCGCACGTGCAGCCACGCGCCGGGCAGCGTGAGCGCAACATGCGTCGAGCCGACGGGCGTCGTCAGCAACTCCGTGCCCATGCAGGTCAATGAGTAGCTGCCTTGCGCGAGACTCGCGAAGGCGAACGCGCCGTCGTCGTCCGTGACGACCGTCGCCGCGGACGCGCCTTCCAGCGCGCGCGGACGATCGCCGACACGACCTCGGAACGAAGCCGATTCCTCGCCGAAATCGTAGATGATCGCCGAGTCGTCGAGTTCGACGCCACTCTCCGCCAAGCGCTCGCGCAACACGCGTTGCGTGTCGGCGTCGACGAGCTCCATGCGCGGCTCGCGCGAAGCTTCGGCGAAGCTCGCCTCAACAGGCACGCCACC
>CAYHRR010000024.1:0-16928 GCA_964358875.1 uncultured Planctomycetaceae bacterium
GGAAACTGCGCGAGGCGCAGACCGCAGCTTGGGCCGCGTTCGCCCTGGGCGTCGGCGTGATGGCCGTGTGCGCTCTCGTGTTCATCGCGCTGCGGCACGTGCTGCCGCAGGCCTACGACGCCGATCCGTCGGTCGCCGCCTTGTGCGCGACGATCTTGCCGATCGCGGCCGCATTCCAGTTGTTCGACGGCGCGCAGGTCGTCGGCGCCGGGATCCTGCGCGGCATGGGCAAGACCACGCCGACGGCGATCGCGAACATCGTCGGCTACTACGCGATCGGACTGCCCGTCGGTTGGTGGTTGACCTTCCGCGCGGGCTTCGGTCTCGCCGGATTGTGGTGGGGGCTCGCGCTCGGCCTCGCGATCGTCGCGATCACCTTGGTCGTGTGGGTCGCGTGGCGCGGACCGGCACGTGCCGGCGTGGGAATCGACACGCGCGCTGCGTAGGATCGCCGCGCATGTTCGGACACGGCCACAAGCGACTCACCGATTTCGCCGACTGCGCGGGTTGAGCGGGCAAGCTGCCGCAAGGGCAGCTCGCGCACGTGTTGCGCGGCCTCGACTCCCGCCACGACGAACGGTTGATCGTGGGACCTCAGACGATGGACGACGCCGGCGTCGTGCTGCTGGGGCAGGCCGAAGGTCTGCCCGCAGGAGTCACGCTCGCGCTGGTGCAGACGGTCGATTTTTTTCCGCCGGTGCTCGACGATCCGTACCTGTACGGCGCGATTGCGGCCGCGAATTCGCTGTCGGACGTGTACGCGATGGGCGGTCGGCCGGTCAGCGCGCTGACGCTCGCATCGTTGCCCAAGGACCTGCCCGATGAATGGATGCAGGAGATCCATCGCGGCGGTTTCGACAAGGTGCGCGAGTCCGGCGCGTGCGTCGCCGGCGGCCACACGGTGCAGGGCGAGATGCAGTTCGGCTTTGCGGTCACCGGCGTGGTCGAGCTCGCGCGCATGACGGCCAACAGCGGCGCGCAGGTCGGCGACGTCGCGTACCTCACCAAGCCGCTCGGCATGGGCACGATGACGACGGCGGCGAAGCGCGAGAAGATCGAACGCGCCGTGCTCGCGCCGGCTGCGCAACAGATGGCGACGCTCAACGATCGCGCGGCGGCGGCGATGCTCGTGGCGCGCGCGCACGCGTGCACCGACATCACCGGTTTCGGTTTGATCGGTCACGCGCGCAACATCGCCGTAGCCAGCAAGGTGACCTTGCGGATCGAGAGCGCGCGCGTGCCGTTGTTCCCCGGAGTGCTCGAACTGTCGCGACGCGGTCTGAATTCCGGCGGCGCGAAGCGCGGTCGCGCGACGCTCGCGCACGAAGTGAATCTGGCGAGCGGGCTCGACGAAGCGCTGGTCAACCTGTTGTTCGACGCCGAGACCTCCGGAGGCCTGTTGATCGTCGTCGCCCCGGACGACGCAGCGACGCTGGAGCGCGAATTGACGGCGCGTTCGCTGCCCGTTCACCGCATCGGCGCCTTCTCTGCGGCCGGCGGCGTCGCCATCGACATTGCATGACGCGCTGTCGCGTCTTCGACGAGCGCGCGGCACGCGTCGTCGAGTCGGCGCTCGGCCGCATCAGCTGCGTTGCAGTTCCTTCTTCACGCGCAGCCACGCAATCCAACCGAAGACGACGAGCGCGCAGATGCTCGCGAGCACGATCCACGGGTTGTTGACGAGCGACTGCCACTTTTCACCGAGCAGCGTCGCCAAGCTCGCATAGCTCGCGATCGCCGCGCCGGAACCGACCGCGACCGCCGCGAGCGTCGCCATGCGCGACAAACCGATCAAGCGTCCGGCGAGCGTGCCGACGACGGCGCCCGAACCGGGCACGGGCATGAACACCAGCATCGCGACGCCGAGCAAAGCCCAGCGGCGCAGTCCCGGGTATTGGCGCAGCTTCGCGCCGGCGCGATCGTGGGCTTCGCCGAGCGCGCGGCCGGCCAAGGGCAGGCGCTCGAAGCTCGCGATGCCGGCGAGCAACGCGCACGAGACCCAGATGTCGAGCACGCACGCGATCAGCCCGAGTTCCCACGGCGAAAACGGGTTCTTGTCGGACATGCCGCCGAAGATGGCGAGCTTGCTGACGAACATCAGCGTGGTGGTGCCGGCGAGCGCGGCGAAACCGCGCGGATCGTCTTCGAGCAGGTAGGCGACGATGCCGGCGAGAGTCCCGGCCGCGACGGCGAGCGCCGTCCAGCGGAAGCGATTGCTGTCCGTGTTCGCGAAGGCGTCGCTCATCGAGCGGCGCATTGTTCCCGAAGCGAGCGCGCGTGGAAAGCACGGCCATGCGCGGGATGCGACGAAGCTCTGCGCGGCGCTACCGTGCTGCGCAACGACGACGTCGGCCATGAGCACTCGAGTTTCAGCGGAGACTGCGGCACTCGCGCGCATGGCAAGCGGACCTCCGTGGATCTTCGGTCTGCGCGGCACGCCGCGCGACGCGCCGGAGAACACGTGCGCGAGCCTCGAACGCGCCGTCGCGCTGGGACTCGACGGAATCGCCTACGACGTGCGCGCCTGCGCCGGCGGTGAACTCGTGTTGCTCGCCGACGCGACCCTCGATCGCACTTCGGACGCGAGCGGTCCGCTCGCTGCCTTCGACGCGCGCGCGCTGCACGAGGTCGACGCCGGCGCGTGGTTCTCAAAGGCGTTCGTCGGTCAAAGAGTCGCGTGGTTGACCGAGGCACTCGCGTTGCACGGCAACGCCGCCGGCGCGCGTCCGCAGCACGTGATCGAGGTGCATGAACCCGCGACCTTGCCGCTCCTCGCGCGCCGCCTCGAGGAGCACGGCCGCAAGCTCTCGGTGCGCGTCGCGACGGCGCGCCGCAGCGTCGCGCTCGAAGCGCGCGATCTAGGCCTCACTCCGTTGTTGCTGCTCGCGCGTGCGAGTGAGGACGATTGCCGTTTCGTGCACACCGAACGCATCGCAGCGGTCGGCGCGCGACCGAGTGCCTGGCGAGCGTTGAGCGCCGCAGCCGCTTGGGCGTGCGAGCGCTTCTGCCTGGCGGTCGACGAACCCGACGAACTGCTCGCCGCGTGCCGCCTGCCCTACAACGCCTTGACGACGACCGAGCCGCGACGAGCGCTCGCCACGCGCGCTCTGGTAGCGCTCACTCCCGACGATCGTGGCGCCTATCCGTTGCAAGCGCCGGAACTCGTCATCGCGTCGAACACAGCGCTCGACGCCGACGGCGCCTGGAGCGGTGCTTGGGACACGTGCGCGCACATCCGCAACCCGTTCGCCTTCGACGTGCGCGTAGCGCTCGAGCTGCTCGTGCGGCGCGGCGCGTTCGAAGCCAAGGGCCTTCCAGCTTTTGTGCGCCTCGCGCCCGGCCAAGTGGAATCTGTCCCCTTTCAAGTGCGCGGCGGTTCCTGGTCGCCGGGCGGAGATCCGTTGCTGGTCGCGCGCTACGTGTGGGGCGCGCACGACGAGCACGCACTCGCGCTCGACGCGCCGCTGACGCGCGTGCGCGAGGCACGCCTGTCGACCTCCACGTTGCGCCTTGCGCTGCTCAAGGAGTCGCCGCGCGAGCGAGCGGGCACGGTCACGCTGCGTCGTCACCGCGGCGATTTGCTCGCGGCACTCGAAGACGCCGGCGGACTGAGCGACGCACGCATCGTGGTGTCGCTCGAGGGCGAAATCCGCGTCGGAACCCAAGGCGTGCGCATCGCCTTGCCGCGCGATTTCGACGCGCGCGTCGGAGGGATCGCGTTCAGCGTCGGAATCGAGGGTCGCATCGTGACGCCGCGTGGTCCGCGCACGGTGACGCGACGTTGGGCCGGCGGATTGCCCGACGTCGTGACGGGCGGCGCTGCCGGGCGTCTCGTGTGCGCGGCGCGCGGCTAGTGGCGCGCGCCAACACCTACGCCGGAAACAGCGCGACTGCGTTGCCAGTCGACGCGCGCGCGGGTTCACTGGCGCCTCGCCGCGCGGGAGCGGATCGGTGCTGGTGTGCCGCCCGGCCTTCAAAGCCGGTGGGCCTCGTGAACAGCGGGGCTGGTGGGTTCGATTCCCATGCGCTCCCGCCACTTCGCGCGCACGCCGCGCGCTCCGCTCGATTGGCGGAGCGCAATCTCGTCGCGCATCGCGCAGGTCGCTACAACGCCGCGATGGCGCGACGCGACAAGCGGTACTGGCTGTTGAAGTCCGAACCCGGCGCGTTCTCCTTCGACGACCTGTGGGCGGCGAAGGGGCGCACGACCTGCTGGGACGGCGTGCGCAACTACCAGGCGCGCAATCTGCTGCGCGACGAGCTCCAACCGGGCGACGGCATCCTGTACTACCACTCGAATGCCGAACCGACGGGCGTCGTCGGCATCGCGGAGGTCGCGAGCAAGCCCTATCCCGACCCGACGCAGTTCGAGCGCGGTCACGAGCACTTCGATGCAACAGCCGAGCGAGCCGCTCCGCGTTGGTTCAGCGTCGACGTCAAGGCGTTGCGCAAACTGCCTCGCGTGGTGACGTTGGCGGAGCTGAAGGCGCATGCCGCGCTCGCGAACATGGTCGTCGCGCAGCGCGGCAGTCGCTTGTCGGTGCAGCCGGTGACGCGCGTCGAATTCGAGTGCGTGCTCGCGCTCGCTGCGCCAAACGACGTCGCTGGGCGTTGACCCGCGACAGCTCGCATAGGCATCCGCGGGCCCGCCAATGGGGGTCGGTGGGCTTCGAAGGCCCGCACGGGCTGTTTTTTTGGTGCGCGTGTCGCCGCTAGGAAGAGCGCCGGACGAGGTGTGTCGTCGGTCCCGGCGCAGGCCTGCGGCGCTCCCTCAACTCCTTGTGAGGAAGGTAGTTAGCCGCGGCGCCGGCGCAGGGCTCCAGGCGCGAGTCGCCGTCCGCGCAGCTTGCGCCGTCGCATGCGCTGTCGCCTCGGCGCTTGATCTGACCCCGTGCAGGGCCTCTAGACTGTGCGACCTTCCGCGCCGGAAGCAGGATCGCCACGGCGTCGGAATCGCTCGATCAACCTCAAATGGCTCCCCAGCGCCGGGGGGCCCAGGAAGCGCGCCACATGTCTCAGAACTTCCAGAAGCTCATCCAAACCATCGAAGCCGCCCGGGAAGACCACGACAAGGCCCAGGCCGGCAACAAGGCCGCCTGCGCCCGCGTCCGCAAGGCGATGCAAGACGTCAAGACCGTCGCTCAAGACATCCGCAAGGAAATGCTCGAGCTGCGCGATGCCGGCGGCACGCCGCCCGCCAAGTAAGCGGATCGGTCGCACAGCCAGGCTCTCTCTCCACGGCCGTTGGAGAGAGAGCCTGGCTCTTTTTCGCGGTGTCAGGCGACGTCGAGCGTCGCGCCGCCTGGCGCGGCCCCGGCACCGACGGCGCGCAGGACCAGTTCGACGAGCGCGCGTCGGGCTTCATCGGACAGGTCTTCGGTGTCGTGAGTCACGTACAGCTCGACGTGCTTCCACAGCACCGCGTCCGCTTGTTCCTGCGCGTGGAGCCGCATCGAGGCGAGCGCGCGTTGGGGATCCGCGCGCGCATAGGCCAACGAATTGCGGATGGCCTGCGTGAGGCGCGCCCAGCGCTCGGGTCCGAGTCGGCGGCGCGCGACGATGCCGCCCAAGGGCAGCGGCAGCCCGGTGGCGTGCTCCCACGTCGCTCCGAGGTCTTCGACGAGTTCGAGGTCCCACGCGCCGTACGCGAATCGCCCTTCGTGGATGCACACGCCGCGCCACGCAGCGCCGCGGGCGAGCGCGGGCATGATCTCGGAGAACACGACGTGCTTCAGCGTGCCCTCGCCGGGATGGAACAAGCGCCAGAGCAGCGCCGCGGTGGTCTGTTCGCCCGGCGCGAGCACGAACTTGCTCGCCGCGCGACGCGACGTGAGCGAGGTGTCGCTCGCTGCAGCGCGACGCGGCGCGAGCACGACCGGACCGACGCCGCGACCTACGGCGGCACCGACGGGCAACACGACGACTTCCTCCGCGAGACCCAAGGCCGCGGCGAAGCTGACCTTCGCTGCATCGAAGGCGCCGCGCGCCACGCGTTCGTTGAGCGCTTGCACGTCGAGCAACTCGATCGCGAAGTCGAAACCGCACGCATCGACCGCGCCCGTCAGCAGTCCGTGGAAGGTGAACGTGTCGTTCGGGCAGGTCGAAATGCCGAGTTCGAGGCGCTCGCCTGTCATCGCGCGCGTGCCCAACCGGCACCGCCTTCGAGCAACTGGATCGCGCGTCGGCGTGCCGCGTCGAGCGCCGCCGGAATGCGCCAATGCTGCGGCGCGCGATCGCCGACCAGGTTGGAGACGCCGCGCACGATGCGCAGCGGCACGTTCGCGAGCGAGCACGCGGTCGCGACAGCGAAGCCTTCCATGTCTTCGGCGACGGCGTCGGGAAACCGCTCGCGTCGCAAGGCTGCCTGCGCGGGGCTCGCCGAGGCGGCGCAAGTGGTCAAGAGCAGATTGCCGCGCGGTTGGGGCTCGGCGACAGCGAGTTTGATGCGGTCGAAGATCGGATGGCGCGCGCCGTCGAGCGAACCGGGCCACTGCGGAAAACCGAGCGCGGGCGGCGCGATCAGCTCCGCGCCCTCACCGACGCCGATGCCTTCGACCGCGACCTCGCCGAACTCGAAGGCGCTTCCGACCGGGTGCGTCTCGACGTCGTAGGCGCCCGCGATGCCGAGCAGCAGCACGCGCGCGGGCTTGTGGATCGCGAGCAGCTCCGCCGCGCGCGCCGCAGCCGCGATCGGCCCGAAACCGCACAGAGCTTGGATCCCGAGCCCGACCGGCACGCCGCCTTGGTCGGCGACGCGGCGCAGCTCGAGTTCGGTCGGGAACAGGATCAGGGTGGCGGAACCGAGCGATGTCGATGTCATGGGGGTGTGGTGTAGGAAACGGTGCGGCCTCGACCAAGTGGCCAGGGGGCTCGCGAAAAAGCCGTGAGGAGCAGCAGGCCGCGATTGGCGCGCTGCGGGCGATGGCCGTCGGAGGCGCGCGAGAATAACCTCGGCGCGTATGAGCATCTCGAACTCCGCTTCGCGCTTTGCGCCCGCGTTCCTATTCGCCCTCGCCGCGTTGAGCGCTTGCGCCGGCGCGCCGTCGACTCCCGTGGCGACCGAATCGTCGCTCGCGGCGCAGCCCGAACCGGCGAGCGCGCCGCACGCGCAGGTCGTGCAACGCATGCTCGAGCTCGGCAAGTCCGACAGCCGCGTGCAAGAGCATCTCCACCATCTGTGCTTCGACATCGGGCCGCGCTTGACCGGCTCGACGAACTTGCAGCGTGCGGTCGAGTGGACGCGCGACGAATTCGCGAAGCTCGGCCTCGCCGCGCGCCTCGAACCGTGGGGCGAGTTCGCCGTCGGCTTCGATCGCGGTCCGTGGAAGGCGCGCATGGTCGCGCCGCTCGAACAGGAGCTGGTGATCAACACGAGCGCGTGGAGTCCGGGCACCGACGGTCCCAAGCGCGGACGCGCGATCGCCGCGCCGACGACGGAAGCGGAGCTCGAAGCGTTGACCGGAAAACTCGCGGGCGTGTGGCTCGTGCGCGCGCCCTCGGGCGCGACCGGTCCCAGCGCGAAGGTCGCGCGTTTGCTCGGCGAGGCGGCGGCAAAGGAGGGCGCGCTCGGTGAGATCCGCGGATCGCGCGGCGACTTGCTGCTGACCGGCGGCAACGAATCGATCACCTGGGACAAGCTGCCGACGAAGGTCTCGATCGCGATGCGCGTCGACCACCACAAGGACCTGTGGGAGCGCCTCGCCAAGGACGAGCCGGTCGAGCTCGAGATCGACATCGACAACCGTTTCGTCAAGGGACCGATCACGCAATACAACGTGGTCGCCGATCTCGTCGGCGCGACGAAGCCCGACGAAGTGGTGATCGTGTGCGGTCACTTGGACAGTTGGGACGGTGCGCAAGGCGCGGTCGACAACGGCACGGGTTGCGCGACGACGCTCGAGGCGGCGCGCTTGCTCGTGCGTTCCGGCGCGCGGCCCGAGCGCACGATTCGCTTCATCCTGTGGAGCGGCGAGGAGCAGGGTCTGTTCGGTTCCAACGGCTACGTGAAGTTGCACGCCGACGAACTGCCGAAGATCAGTGCGCTCTTCAACCACGACGGCGGCACGAACTACCTCGCCGGACTCAACGGGACGATCGAGATGGAGGCGCAATTGCGCGAGGCCTGCGCGCCGCTGTTCGGCCTCAACGCCGAACTGCCCTTTGCGATCAAGGCGACCGACGGTTTGCAGGCGCGTCCCGACAGCGACCACTGGCCCTTCGCGAAGGCCGGTGTGCCCGCGTTTTTCTGGGTGCAGGAGGGTCGTTCGGATTACGACCACATGCACCACACGCAGTACGACACCTTCGACACGGCGATCCCCGAGTACCAACAGCACTCGGCGCTCGTCGCCGCGCTGACCGCCTTCGGCGTCGCGAACCTGCCCGCGCAGCTCGATCGCACGAACATCAGCGCGCCGTCGCCGCGCCGCATGGGCGTGAACTTGACCGAGAACAAGCTGCGTTCGGTCTCCGACAAGAGCTTGGCGAAGGACGCCGGGCTCGCCGTCGGCGACGTGATCACCGCTGTCGACGGCGTCGAGACGAAGACCAGCAACGCCGTGACCGACGAGTTGCAAAAAGGCGGACCGAAGAAGGTGTTCAGCGTGACGCGCGGCGAGGAGCGGCTCGAATTCGTCCTCGACTACAGCACCGATCCGGAAGAAGCCGCGCGTGCGCAACGGCGTGCAATGCGCGCTGCACAACAACACTGAAGCGCGCGTGACCCAACCGACGAGGGTCGCGGAACGAACGGCGCAGCCGTGGCTCGAACGCGTCGGACTGCATCGACCGGAACTGCGCGCTTGGGCGCTGTACGACTGGGCCAACTCGGCCTTCTTCACGACCGTCGTCACGGCGCTGTTCCCGCTGTTCTACAAGCAGGTCGCAGCGGACGGTCGCAGCGACGTGCTCGAGAGCTACAGCTCGCTGACCATGTGGTCGATGCTCGCCATCGCGAGCGTCGGCCCGCTGCTCGGCGCGCTGGCCGACACCACCGGGCGCAAGAAGGTGTTCCTCGGCGCCTTCGTGGCGCTGGGCGTGCTCGCGACGGCAGCGATGTGGTTCATCGAGCGCGGCGAGTGGCGCTTCGCGTCCTGGCTGTTCGTCGCCGGCAACGTCGGTGTCGCCGGCAGTTTCGTGTTCTACGACTCGCTCTTGCCGTCGGTAGCGCGCGCGCACGAGCTCGATCGCGTTTCGACGACCGCCTACGCGCTCGGTTACCTCGGCGGCGGATTGCTGCTCGCGCTCAATATCACCTGGATCTTGAAGCCCGAATGGTTCGGCATGAGCGCGGGCACGACCGTTCCCACGCGGCTCGCCTTCGTGTCCGTCGCGCTGTGGTGGGCCGCGTTCTCGATCCCGCTGTTCCGGCGCGTGCCCGAGCCGCCGCGGCGCTTCGAGCGCGATGAAGGCCCCGGTGGGCGACCTGGCGAACGCGCCTTCGGTCACGCCGTGCGCGACGCGCTGCGCCGCTTGGGCGAAACGGCGCGCGAGGTGCGCCGCTACCGCCAAGTCGCGCTCTTGCTCGCGGCGATGCTGCTCTACAACGACGGCATCAACACGATCATCCGCATCGCGACCTTGTACGGCAGCGAACTCGGCATCTCGAACGGACAACTGATCACGGCGGTGTTGCTCGTGCAGTTCATCGGCTTCCCGTGCGCCTTGGGATTCGGGCGCTTGGCCGACAGGTTCGGTGCGAAGCGCACGGTGATGCTCGGTCTAGGCGTGTACGTCGGCATCACGTTGCTCGCTTGGCGCATGACCGAAACCTACGAGTTCTATTTGCTCGCGATCGGCGTCGGACTGGTGATGGGCGGCACCCAAGCGCTGACGCGTTCGCTGTTCGCGAGCATGGTCCCGGCGCACAAATCCGGCGAGTTCTTCGGCCTGTTCGGCGTGCTCGAACGCTTCTCCGCGGTCCTCGGACCGTTGTGTTTCGGCTTGGCGATCGAGTGGAGCGGCTCACGGCGCGCCGGCGTGCTGCCCTTGATCGGGTTCTTCGTGCTCGGCGCGCTGTTGCTCGCCTGTGTCGACGTCGAAGCAGGCCGGCGCGCGGCGCGCGACAGCGAAGTCAGTACCCGGTGAGTTCGACGAAGCCGCGCACGTGCTCGCCGCGCACGGCGCCTTCCCAGTAGCGCACGGTCAGGCGCAGTTCCGAATCCGCGAGCGTCGACGCAAACTCGAACGCGCGCGCCGGCTCGCGCAACGTCACGCGCCAACGGCTGGGATAGCTCGCGGCGCTGCGCGGGCTGGTCCAGTGCGCGAGTTCTTCGATCGTGAAATCCTGCGCTGCGAGCGTCGTCGCGCGCCCGTCGCTCGCGATGAACGTGCCGCTCGCGAACGCGCCCGCCGAGCCGTCGGCGTTGCGCAGGCGGTACAGCATCAACGCGCTGCCGTCGTCGATGCGCAGCGCGAACCAATCCCACCCGACTTGGCCGGCGTCAAGCACACAGGTCGACCACTCGCGATCGAACCAACTCAGGCCGTGCACTTCGTGCGCGCGGCCGTCGATCGTCAGCGTGCCGCGCGTCGTCATGCGCGGGATCGAATAGTAGTAGGACGCTTGGCCCTGCTCGGTGCCCTTGCGTGACAAGCCGCGCTCACCGTTCGGCACCGGCGGGCAGTCGGCATGCACGACGAGATCGAGCGCGTTGTCGCCTGCACGTGCCACGAGATGCACGTCGCCGCCGTCGAGCGTGCCGCTCGCGCTCCAATCGCGCGACCACACACGCCACGGCTGCGCCTGCGCGCCCGACAATCCGAGCGCGTCGCGATCGAAGCGCTCGAAGGCGTGGAACACCGCGCCGCTCGCGTCACCGACAGTGAAGTGCGCGAGGTACGCGTCGCGCGCGCACCATTGCGATTCGCCGCGCACGCGTTCGAACTCGAGCGCGCGTCGGAAGAAGGTCAACTGGTAGGACAACTCGCGACCCTCTCCGTCGTCGAGATTGCCCGTGAAGTACCACCACTCGACTTGAAACGACGGGTGCGGGCCGTGGTCGACCGGAAAGTGCAATTCGCGCGGCGCGAGAGCGCGTTCGAAGCGGGCATCGGCGGGCTCGGCAAGCAACTGTCCGATCGACAAGGAGGCGCGCACGGGTTGCGCGCGCTCGGAACACGCGGAGCTCGCAGCGAGTGCTGCGGCGAACAGCACAGCGCGCGAACGGGCGAAGCGCGAAAAGAGCCGGCCCATCACTCGCCTCGCAATGCCCGTGCGGGCGACATGCGCGCCGTGCGCAACGCGGGGTAGAGGCCTGCAACCAACGCCGACGCCAAAGCGAGTGCAAACGTCTGCAACAGCACACCGGCTCCGATGTCGACCTCGAGCGTCCAGCCGAAGGCGCGCGTGTTGACGACCAGGATCAACACGAGCGCCAGCGCGACGCCGAGCGGCAACGCGATCACGCCGGCGAGGGTGCCGAGCACGCCGCTTTGTCCGAGCACGATCAGTGCCAAGCTGCGCGGCGACGCGCCGAGCGCGCGCAGCACGCCCATTTCGCGTTCACGCTCCAACTCGATCGCGAGCAGTGCTCCGACGACACCCAAGATCGCGACGATGCACGAAAGCAGGCGCACGACCTCGGTGACGGCGAAGGTGCGCTCGAAAACTTCCAGCGCCGAGTCGTACACGACCTTCGATGTTCGAATGCGCGCGACCTCGCCCGGTTCCAAGCTCGCGCGCAGGCGTCGTGCGACGATCTCGCCGTCCTGTTCCGGCGTGAGGAACAAACCCAGTGCCGTGATGCCGGCGTCGTTCCAGCTGCGCCGAAACGAAGTGCGCGAAAGCAACGCGTAGCCCTGATCGGAGGCGTAGTCGCGGATCACACCGACGACGCGAAAGCTGCGCGGGCCGTGCGCGCTGCGCAACGCGAGCGCGTCGCCGACGGCAAGTCCACGATGGCGAGCGAGCGCCTCGGAGATGATCAGCACGTCCTCCGCTTCGAAGCGCGACCAAACGTCGGAGGCGTCGCCCGAGATGAAGCGGTAGACATCGCGACTGCGCTGCGTGAATTGCGCGGCTAACGCGAACACGCGCGTTCCATCGACGACGTCGAGCTCGAGGTCGCGGAACAACGACGCTTCGGCAGCGCCGCTCGTGGCGAGCATGCGTTCGACGAACTGCGGCGCGAGCAGCGCAGTGTCGCGGTTCGAATGCTGACTCGGGCCCGACACGTAAACGTCCGCGACGAGGATGTCGTCGAGCCAACGCGCCACGGTGCCGCGAAAGCTCTCGACGACGATGCCCATCGCGGCTGTCGCGGCGAGCGCCACGGCCAAAGCTGCAATCGCCACCGAACAACGCGCTAGCCGGCTCGTGACTCCGCGCACCGCGATGCGTCCGACGCGACCGGCCAGCGCGCCGACGAGCGGCGTCAACAGCCTGCATCCGGCGATCGTCGTCACCGGCACGAGCAACGCGAAACCGAGGACGAGCAGCACCAACGCCGACATTCCCAGCAGCAGCGATCCCTCGGGCACGGCGAGCAGCGCGAGCGCGCCGACAATGCTGAACGCGCCGCATGCGGAAAGTGCTCCGAGGCGCGCGCGAAGGCGTGATTCTGGCGCGGCGCGGTCGAGCACGAGCCGCGGCGTAGCGCGCGTCGCATCGAAGGCGGGCAGCGCAGCTCCGACCAAGGTCGCTCCGACGCCGAGCGCGAACGCCTTGGCGATCGACAACGGTTCGAGCGCGAGCTCGTGCACGTCGACCGCGTAGTACAGATCGTTGATCGTCTGCTCGATCGGACCGATCAGCGCGCGCGCGAGCAACACTCCAAGCGCGACGCCCAGGACGGTTCCGAGCGCTCCGATCGCCAAGGCCTCGATGCACACGACGCGAAACAGTGCGCCGCGCGTCGCGCCGAGTGCGCGCAACGTGCCCCACAGCGCGCGGCGCTGGACGACGGCGAAGGTCATCGTGTTGTAGACGAGGAACACACCGACGAGCAGCGCGAGGAAACCGAAGCCGCTCAAGTTGACGTTGAACGCGCGCGTCAGACCTTCGAGCGCCGCGGCCCGCGCCGAGGCGGATTCGACGCTGCAACTGGGCGGCAACAGCGCGTCGAGCTGCGCACGCTGTGCTGCGCGTGTCGTCGCTACGTCGCTCAAGCTGAGGTCGATGCGCGACAAGCGGCCGCGCTCGTCGAGCAGTTGCTGCGCCGTCGACACGTCCATGAGCGCGACATCTGCGAGCGCACTCGCAGCCGGCGCGTCGCTCGCTTCGAACAAGCCGCCGATGGCCACCGAACGCGTCTCGGTGCCGACCACGAAATCGAGCCGGTCACCGACGACGAGCCCGAGTTCGCCTGCGGTCGAGGCCGACAACCACGCGCCGCCGCGCAGCAGCGCCGCAGCATCGAAACCCGAACCTGCGGCGGTGTAGGCGCGGAACGGCGCTTCCGAAAACGGATCGACGCCGAGCACGTCGAGTGAGCGGCGCTGCGGCGGAGCGAGCGCGAGCGTGCGCTCCATGATCGGCGCGGCGGGCGGCGAGGCCGGGTCGAGCACGATCCGCGCGAACAGTTCTTCGGGAACACCGCTCGTACCGGCGCGGATCACGTGCGTCGCAGCGCCGCCGAGTGTCTGCGACGTCGTGCGGAACGAACGCCGCGCGCTCGCCGCGGCCGTATCGATGCCGACGACGACCGCGACACCGACGGCGACGCCGAGCACGGCGAGCACGAGTTGCGCGGGATGGCGCAGCAAGTAGCGCAAGCTCGCGCGCACGAGCAGCGTCGTCACCGCGACGAACTCCGCTCCAAGAGCCGTCCGTCGCGCAGTTCGAGCACGCGGTCGGCGATGTCGCAGGCGAGCGCGCTGTGCGAGACCATCAGTAGCGTTTTGCGTGACGGCCTGAGCAACTTCGCAAACAGCGCGAGCACGGCCAGCGCGTTTTCGTCGTCGAGATTGCCGGTCGGTTCGTCGGCGATGACGAGTTCGGGATCGTGCGCGAGCGCGCGCGCGACGGCCGCGCGCTGTTGCTCGCCGCCCGACAAGCGCTCGGGAAATTTCGCGCGGTGATCGGCGAGGCCGACGGCATCGAGCAATTCGAGCGCGCGCTTGCGCCGCGGCGCGTCGAGGCGCCCCGCGAGCTCGAGCGGCAGCAGCAGGTTCTCTTCGACGGTCAACGTCGGCAGGAGATTGAAGAACTGGAACACGAGACCGATGCGCTCGCGACGCACGGCGGTCAAGCGCTCCTCGCTCGCGGCGGTCAGGTCTTCGCCGTACAGCTCGACCCGGCCGCTCGTCGCGCGGTCGATGCCGCTGAGCACATGGACGAGCGAGGTCTTGCCGCTGCCGCTGCGACCGACGAGCACGACGAACTCACCGCGCGCGAGTTCGAGATCGACGCCGTGCAACACCTCGCGCACGCCTTGGGCTTCGGAGTAGGACTTGCGCACGCCGCTCAAGCGCGCGGCCGGTGTGTGCGTTGCGTCCGTCATCGAGCCGTCTCTCGGCTGCGTTTCATGGCGCGCGAGCTTAGGTCGCACGCCGCGACGAGTCTCGCTGCGTCGGCAAGGCCGTGCTCACGCGACGCGTGAGCGTGGAGCGCAATGCACGTTCGACGGCGCGCCAAGCTGCGCGCTTTCAAAGCGCCTCAGCGCAACGCGTGAGACTTGCGCCGTCGCAGGCTCGCACGACGAACATGGCCTCCGCCACGCCGGCCGGAAGCGTGCGCGTCGCGTAGAAATCGCGGCGCAGGCCGTCGCACACGCGCTCGGCGTCGCGCTCACTCGTCAATGCGACGATGCAACCGCCGAACCCCGCTCCTGTCAGGCGCGCGCCGAGTGCCCCGTTCGCGCGCGCGCACGCGACCAAACGATCGAGCTCGACGTGACTAACTTCGAAATCGTGCACCAAGCTTTCGTGCGACGCGTTCATCAGCGCGCCGAAGGTCTCAGCGTCGGGAGCGAGCAAAGCGCGGCGCGCGCGCTCGACTCGCGCGGCCTCGCCGATGACGTGGCGAAAGCGAGCCAGCAAGCCGGGCTCGAGCGCGCGCGTAGCGATCCAGCTCAGTTGTTCGGCGCCGTAGCGAGCGAGCAGTCGCGGAAACGTGCGCTCCGTGCCGTCGAGTTCGCTCGAACGCGCGACGACCGCGAGCGCGTTCTCGCACTCGAGGCGACGCGCGTTGTAGGCGCCACGGGCTGCGCCGGACTTGTCCGCGAGCACGAGGCTGTGCGCGACGATGAAACGCCACGTGCTCGGCAGAGGAACGGCCTCGACGCGCAAGGGCGCGAAGTCGATCTTCAGCGCGTGATCAGCGCGACCCGCGAGGCATGCGGTTTGGTCCATGCCGCCGGAGTTCGTGCCGACGTAGCGTTCCGCGCGTGCGCAGCGCTCGGCCAACTCGAGCGCCGGTAGGTCAAACGCGTTCGCGGCGCTCAGCGCCAGAGCGCAAGCGACGACGAGCGCGGAGGACGAGGACAGTCCCGCCGCCGGCGGAAGCGTGGATGCGACCAAGGCGTCGAAACCGCGACGCGCCCTCAGTTCGCGAGCGAACAGCTGCACCGCAGCCTTGGCGTAGTTGCCCCAGTCGCCTTGCTCGAACGGAGCGATTTCCGCGGAGCATTCGAATTCGCGCGGTCCGTAGCGTGCATCGACGTTGCATAGCCGCACGCGCGCGTCGTCGCGCGGCGCGAGCAGCACGCGCACCTCGCGTTGGAGCGCGATGGGCAACACGGGCAGGTCGTTGTAGTCGGTGTGCTCGCCGATCACGTTGACGCGACCGGGCGCACGCACGAGCCAGGTCGCGGGCTCGCGCCGTTCGAAGGCGCGCGCAAAGGACTGCTGAAGCGCGGGGAGCGCGGTCGTCATGGAAGCAGGCACGAGGCGCGGGAGGATACACGTCGTGAGGCGCGCTCCGTCGCGCTCGGCGTTGCGCGAGCACACGCTCTCGTCATGCGTGGGAACTCGTGCTGCTGTCGCGCGCCTTTTCATGCAGCTACACTCCGCGCTCGAAGTCGCGCGCGCGCCGCGACGCAACTCGCAGATCACCTTCAGGCGCAGTCCCGCACTTCTCCCTCGATGTTCGTCGCCCAGGCGCATTCGTTCCGCCAACAAGCTCGACTGGCGCTCACGCTGTCGTGGATCGCCGGCTACACGAACATCCTCACCGTGCTCTTGTGCGGCCAAGTGACGAGTCACGTCAGCGGCGACGCGTCGCAGTTGGGCCACAACGCGGCTGAAATGCGCTGGAACGCTGCGGGCTACGCGCTTGCGCTGCTCACCGTGTTCTTCGGCGGAGCGGCGTTGTCCGGCGTGTTGACGGAGCTCAGTCGGCGGTTGCGTTGGGCCTCGATCTACGTGCTGCCGATGGCCGTCGAAGCGGCGCTGCTGACGGCCTTCGCGGTGTGCGTCGACTGGAACGCCGAAGGCCGACTGCAGCCGGAGTCAGCCACGCTGTGGCTTACCTTCCTGCCGCTGGCTGCGATGGGGCTGCAAAACGCGACGATCACACGCATCAGCGGCGGCGTCGTGCGCACGACGCACGTCACCGGCGTCGTCACCGATCTCGGTTTGGAGAGCGCGCTGTGGGCGCTGGGCAAGCTCGGTCGCAAGGCGCCGACGACGCAACACGGCGCGTTCGCGAGCGGTTGGCGGCTCGTGCTGCTGTCGAGCATCGTCGGCAGCTTCGTGATCGGCGGTGCCTCGGGCACGCTCGCGTTCGACTACGCGCCGAATCTCGCGATGTTGCCTGCGGTCGGTTTGCTCTTGTGGATCGTCGGCGTCGACGTGTGGAATCCGATCGCGGGCATCCTGTCCAACCGCGATTTCGGCGGCGATCTGCACGACGCCTTGCCTGCGCAAGTTGCGGTTTTTCACATCGACTCGAAGCGTGGTCGGCTCGGACGCCGCGGGCGCCTTCCGAATTTGAGCGCCTGGGCCGAGCACTTGCGCGAAGACGTGCGCGTGGTGCTGCTCGAGGTCGG
>CAYHRR010000025.1:0-16745 GCA_964358875.1 uncultured Planctomycetaceae bacterium
GGTCAGCGCGACGAGCAGGTTCGCGACGTGGAAGCAGGCTGCTTCGAAACGACTCAAAGCCTCTTCTCCTCGGGCTTCGGCACTTCACCGAGCACCTTGTGCAGCGCCAACATGCGTCGCACCGCGTTGGTCGTCGCGCGCGCGCTGAGACTGGCGCCCGCGATCCCGCGCAAGCCGCGCCTGAGCTCGAGTTCGTCGTCGAGCACCTTGCCGACGAATTGCGCGTACCACTCGGCCTTCGGCGCGTACTCCTCGGGCTCGCCGAAGGCCAAGAGCTCGATGCGCGCGACCTTTCCATCGGGCGCGACCAACACCAGCAGTGTTTCCTTCGACGTGCGCACCTTGTGCGCGTCCACGTACACGGTGCCGACGAGCTTGCCGTCCTTCGTCCCGATGTACGGCCGCGCGATGGCGCTGTCGGATTCGCATCCGGCGAGCAGCGCGACGCGCGCCAGTTGCTCCTTCGTCAGGTAGACGACGCGTTTTTCGAGCGTGCACTCCGGCAAGGCGAGCTTCAGCGCTTCGTCAAGCGTTAGATAGACCTTGCCGCTCGCTGCGCCGAGCGCCGGCGTTTCCGGCGTCACGTTCGACAGGGCCAGCAACGCGACGGCGCCGACACCTGCAACACGCCGGAGCGAAGCGCGCGCTGCGAGCGCGGCGCTCGCGGTCTCGAGCCAACGCACGCTTTGCCGACGGAGGCGCGCGAACGCACCTCCACGGCTGTGCGAGTCCGGCGCGCTAGAACGAGTATCCGAGCGAAACATCGAATTGGTCCACGGCGCTTCCTGCGTCGTTTTCGAAGTCGTTGAAGTCGATCTTGAACACGACGTTCGGGCTGGGTTTGTAGGCAATTCCGTAGGTCATGACCTCGACGGAGTTGGCCGGATCTCTACTGAATCCAGCAGGCACTTCGGCCTGCGTGTCGTAGCTCTCGAAGCGCACGAACGGCGTCAGCGACTCGTCGGTTGCGCACATCGAAAACGCGGCGAGATCGCAGCTGACTTCCAAGTACCCGCCGCGCACGACCTCGCCGATCGTGTCCGCGCCGGCTAGGCCGAGTGCGGCGTCGAGTTCTGCGACGTCGTCGAGTTGCGCTTGCGCGAAAAGCGCGCGCAGCGCGAGCGGGCCGGCGCTCAGTTCGCCGTGGGCCTCGAAGATCGTCGTCGCGACGTCGCTTCCGACTTGGTCTTGCCCGGAATTCCCGTGGTAAATCGACAGGCCGAGATCGAGCGCATCGGTTGCGTGAAGGTCGACGCGCGCGACGACGGCGAAGTCCTCGGCGAGCGCCTTACTTGCGTTCTGGCGTCCGTCGCGCAGTCCTGTCGACGTGAAGCCGCGCGCATCGAATCCGTTGACGACGTAGGCGCGCCAGGTCAGGTCCGCGCACTCGCCCCACGCGCCGACACCCAGTTCGCGCCAGGTCGTCGGGAGCACGTAGCGTTCGACGAAGGGGCGATTCGCGCTGGGAAACGCGGTCGGTTCGTGGCGCTCGTTGGTGAGCCCCATCGGCACCAGCACGAGCCCGGTGCGCAGGTGCCAACGCTCGGACATGCGACCGTCGAGGAAGGCGAATTCGGCCGACACTTCGCCGTCGCTGTCCGCGCCCGCGGATGCGTGTTCGACCTCGATCTCGGAGTCGAAGAGCCAGGACTCGTCGAAGCGGCAGCCGACGTAGAACACCGCGCGCAACGCGTCGATTTCGTCGGTCTTGCTGTCGGTGTAGTTCTTGTAGAGCGCCTCGCCGTAGCCGCCGATGACGACGCCGTCGCGCGCGTGGAAGACCTTCGAGGCCGCGTCGCCGAGCCCCGATACCGCCGGTCCGTCGGGCTCGAGCACCGCGCCGAGATCCGCGTGCTCGAATTCGCCCGCGAGCACGTCCATGCGTCGGCGCAGTTCGACGTTTTCCTGCTCGAGGCGTTGCAGTCGCTCGTCACTGGACTGGGCGAGCGCAGAGTTACCGAACCAAACCGAGGTTCCAACGGACAGGACCACGGCGACGCCCCGAAGGCTCAATGCACTCATACTCATCGCGAAAGCGCTTTCCCCTCGACCTGTGGCGCTCTCGCGTCCGGTCGCACGGCCTCGTAGATCTCGACTTGCACACCGGCCGCGACACTGCGAACTCGGTCGTTCAATCCTGGAGTGATGCGCACACGCAGCACCTCTCCGAGTACTTCGATCACGATCAGTTGGACGTCGTCGCGCCCTGCAGCCCACGCCAATGCGGAGTCCGGCCCCATCACGAAGGTTGCCGTCGAATACGCGTCCGCGCGTGCCGGATCGAGCGCCCACACCGTCGTGCTGCCGAAATCGCGCGCGAATCCTCCGCTGCGCGGATCGAGCAGATGTCCGCACGGGCGTCCCTCGACGACGCGCGTGCGTTCGCTGTTGCACGAGGTCGAATAGGAGCCCGTGTCCAACCGCGCGCTGAGCAGCGCTCGGCCGCGGTCGCGCGGATCAGCGATGCCCCAGGTGGTCGAGTGAGTTCCAAGAGTTGCGACTTGACCGCCGAAATCGAGCACGGCGCCGAGCGCGCCGGCGTCGCGCAACGCGCGCAGCGCCTCCGCTAGTCCGAGGCCCTTGCCGAAGCCGCCCTCTTCGACGAGCAGCGAGTCGCAACGACGCGAGGCCCAGCCGTCACCGAGTTCGAGGCCGCCGATCAGCCCGCCGCAGCGCAGCGCCTCGCGCACTTCCAAGTCATCGGCGATGCGTCCGACGCCGCGCAGGTCCCACACCTTCATCAGCGCGCCGATTCCGGCATCGAAAGTGCCGGCAGTCGCCAGCGTGCATTCGCGCGCGAGCCGCAAGTCGCGCGCGAGTTCCGGCGAAACGGCGACTCGCGTTCCGCTCGGGGCACGATTGAAGCGCGCCAACTCGCTCTCCGTGCTCCATGTCGACAGGCGCCGTTCGACCGCCTCTATCGCGACGATCGCGCGTTCGCTGGCCTGAAGCGCTTGCTCGCGCGTCGGCGCGTCGACACACACGCTGAGACGCGACCCCATCGAAACCACGCACCTCTCGATCGACGCGGCGGGTTCGCTGCGTTGAAGCGCGGCCAGTAGTAAGGCTGTGAGCATCGTTTGTCTTGAGAATCAGTCTCAAGATGGCGACGAGACTACAGCTCGGATCGTCGACTGCAAGTTCGCAATTGAACGTAGCGCGAGCTCAGCTCAGCGCGCGTTCGAAGGCCCAGCCCAGTCGGTGCAGCGCCAGCGTGCGGAAGTGGGCGCGAGCCACCGTGCGCCAAAGCACCTTCCACTTCCGCCCCTGCGGGTCGTACCCGCACAGGAATCGGCGCACGTCGGTGCGCGAACGAAGCCGTGCGTCCTGCGAGCGACGGCGCCACACGTAGCGGAACAGGCGCTGCAGGTTGGCACAGCGCTCGGCGTCTGAGAGCTGCGCTTGAAACGTCGAACGATCGAGGTCGAGCACCGCCAAGGTCGGCGTTGCGCCGCTGGAGTTCGACCGAACGACGAGCAAGTTCTTGGGATGAAGGTCCGCGTGCAGGAAACCCGCGTCGTGCAGTCGCGCGACAAAGGCTCCGGTCGCGCGCAAGATCTCGCCGCGTTGCTTGCGCGCATGCGCGTCGTCCGCCCCGGATCCGAGCGCGGCAGCGAGATCGAGCGCGCCTTCGACCCGCAGCGTGACGATGTCGAGAGCCCAACCATGACCCGGCAGTCGCCGAGCGCGCGCAGCTGCGACCTGGGGCGTGTCGATGCCGGCCGCAGCCAAGCGCTCCGCCAGGAGCAGTTCGCGGAACGGTCTTTCGGCATTCCAGAAGCGTTCACCGGTCAGCCGACGCAACAGCCCACCGTGCGTGAAGTGGCGCAACACGAAGGTGCGCTCGGCGTCGCGCAGGATCCTCAGCGGCTGGCGACCGGCGAAGTCGGCCGCACTCGTCCGGCCGTCGGTATCGAGGCCGAAGCCGAGCGCTCGCAACGCGTCGGCGTGCTCGCGGTGCAGTGCCAAAACGCCCGCTCGGGTCTCGTCGACAACGAAGTGCTCCGGTAGGTGGCGCAGAATCGCGAGCGTCGACACGACGCGAGTGTATCCAGCTGGGCCTGGAGCGCAGCGCCGCACATGGCACGATGGCGGCGATGAAGTCGGCGCCTTTGGAACGCGTGCTCATCGTGCGACTCGGCGCGATCGGCGATGTCGTCAATGCGCTGACGCTCGCGACCGCCCTGCACGATCGGCGTCCCGACGTGCGCATCGGCTGGGCAGTGCACGAACTCGCGGCGCCGTTGGTCGACGGCCATCCGGCGATCGATCGTGTTCACGTGTGGCGCAAGGGTGCCGGTGTTCGCGGGTTTCGAGCCGTGGCGAGCGAGATTCGCGCAGCGCGATACGGCCTCGCGATTGATCTGCAACGCATCGCGAAGAGTGCGCTGCTCGCGCGCCTCAGCGGAGCGCCGCGAGTCCTCGGGTTCGACCGCGCTCGATCCAAGGAGTGCAGCTGGCTCCTCACGCGCGAGCGCTTGCCGCGATGCGGCGGCACGCGGCACATGGTCGATCAGTACCGGGAATTTGCCGCGTACCTCGGTTGCGGCGAATCACTCCCGCGCTTCGAACTTCCGAGCTCGGCCACTGCACTAGAGCGCCCGCTCGAGTTGTTGAACGCACTCCGCGTGCCGCCGATCGCCATCCATGTCGGCGCGACCAAGCCGGCCAACCGCTGGGAGCCGCAGCGCTTCGGGCAACTTGCGGCGCTGTGCGTGCAGCGTCTCGCAATTCCCGTCGTCATCACCGGCGGTCCGTCGGACCGGCCAGCGGCCGATGTCGCGACATCGGCGGACCCGCGCATCCGAAATTGGGCCGGCGAGTCGACGCTGCTGGAACTGGCGGAACTTCAGCGGCGGTGTCGGCTCGTGATCTCGTGCGACTCCGGTCCGATGCACTTGGCGGCTGCTGCTGGAGCGCGCGTCCTGGCACTGTTCGGTGCGGCCGACGAGTTGCGCACCGGACCGTACGGGCCGGGGCATCGCGTGGTCCGAGTTCAGCCCGCGTGCTCGCCGTGCGGATTACGCGAGTGCTCTCAGCCGCGACACCACTGCATGCTCGACCTCGATGTCGAGCGCGTATTCGGCGAGGTGAGGGCCATGTTGAACGCGTAGCGTCCGAGCCCGCGCAATGCGAAATGCCGCAGCGCTACGAGTCGAAGGACCCCTGCGCCGCAGCGTCGAACTAGAGTCCCGCACCGAAGCCGGAATCGTCGTCCTGCTTGGGTTGAGGCGCAGGCTGAGGGCGAGCGGCGGGCGGAGACGGCGCGCGAACCTGTGCCGGTGCGCGCTTGGCTTCCTCTTCGAAGATTCCCAGTCCGAAGGCTCCGTGGTCCTCGACGGCGGCCTTGCGCTGGACGACCGGCGCGGTCGCGGGCGCTGTGCGCTCTTCGATCGGACGCGGTTCGTAGCTGCGCGTCGCTTCGCGGCGCGGTTCGGGCTGTGAACGGAAACCCTCCCCGCGCGGTTCGTCTCGACGGTACTCCTCGCGGCGCGGCTCCTCGCGGCGCGGTTCTTCGCGGCGCGGTTCTTCGCGGCGCGGTTCTTCGCGGCGCGGTTCCTCGCGCCGGTAATCATCGCGACGCGGCTCACTGCGACGGAATTCCTCGCGGCGCGGTGCACTGTTGCGCAGCTCGTCACCGCGCGGAGCTTCGCGCGCCGGTTCGCGGCGAGCATCGTCGCGGCGCGGAACTTCCGAGCGCACGTCTTCGCGACGCGGTTGCTCGCGGCGCTGGCTTTCCGAGTGCACTTCGGTGCGGCGTGGCGCCTGCGGTCGGAATTCCTCACGCCGCACGGGAGCCTGCGGCTGCTCGCGGCGCTCGTCGGTGCGCGGCATCGATCGGTGGTGCTCGGTGAACTGGGGACGGTCTCCGTCGCGCGGCTCGCTACGAGGGCTGCCGGCATCGCGACCATGTCCTCGATCGACCTGCGGGCGCCGCCGATTGTCGTGACCGCGCTGCTCGCCGTGGCCCTCGCGCGGCTCATATCCGTCGCGGCCTTGCTCGACCAGCTCGATGTATTGCCGAGGAACTTCCTCAGTCAGGTACAGCGTCTTGCGGTCGAAGAAGTTGACGCCTTCCTCCCATGCATCGAGCGCGTACACACGCAGGATCGAATACTCCTGCGCCGCCCGGCGGCCGGCCTCGCGTGCATCGTCCTGCGACAGAGCGAGGTGCAGAAAACGCAAGCGTCCTCCGCGCATGCCCGACTGCAGGGCGAGTTGCCCTGCGCGGCTATCGACTCCGACGAACAGGAACTCGGGCGGCTGCGCAGGTTCACCCGGCTCGACCTCGATCGAGTGTCCGTACAACGCGCGGATCTTCGTGGCGCGGATCTCGTAGCGCGGTCGATCGCCGGCGACGACGGCGTTTTCGACGTCCGCGATCTCCACCGGCTCGCCCACGCGATCGCTCAGGGCGCGGACTACGTCGGTCAGCTCGCCGAACCCTTGCGGATCGAGAGATAGGCCGAACTTCTCCGGTTGATGCCGAAGCATGTAAGCGAGAGAGCGAGTGATGCGTTCGATCAATGCGGGATGGGTCATGCCAAGGAAAGAGGGCTCGAATCCGCGTGAACTGTTCGGGAGTCGTGATCGCTAGTGAGCGGGCGGATTCTATCAGCGACCTCGCGCGCTTCCAGACTCACACGGAGCTCGACCTCGGGGACGCGACTGTGAACGCACCCAAGTCCGAGGTGTGCGTTGCCGCTGCCGTGAGGCTCGCCGCGATCCTTGCGACGCGCGCCCCCAGGGATGAGGCCGGCTCGAGCCGCGCGCGTCGGTTCGAGCGCGATTCAAGGCCAAAGGCCCAAGCTGAGCGAGCGCGTTGCCAAAGCGAGCAGCTCGAGTCCGGCGGCTAAGGCGAGCCAAAAACGACGGGATTCCCAGCGCTTCGGCGGCGATGCACCGGGGCCCGACAGCCCGCCACTCGCCACGGCGAGCGCTGCGAATTCCAGCAGGCAGTGCGGCGGCAACGCCTCGAAGAAGGACGAGACCTCCGCCGCGAAACTGCGCCCCCCGCCCGCACTCCAAGCGTTCAGTGCGCACGTCGTGGCGGAGACGGCGGCCCAACTCGCGACCGCGGCTCCGACCAAGCCGCGCGAGGGCCTCGCGGTCACGATCGAAACTGCAAACAAGGCCGCCGGGACCACGAACCACGACAGGACGAAGTGCAGGGTGGGTTCGGGGTTGCCACCGGCGCCATCGCTGAGAGGCGCATTCCAGGGGCCGAATTCGGCAAGGACCGCGGCCGGATTCGTCAGTCGCCCGTCGAGGGCGGTGCCGAGCACCGCGCCGCAGCTACCGATCAACCATCCGGCCGCGCACGCGATCGAGCGTCGCCGATCCGGTCGCAGCGCTAGGCGCCACCACAACGGAGCGATGCTCGCGAAGGCAAGCAACGCCGCAAGCCAAGTGAGCGATAGGGCGAGGCCGATCGCCGCTCCGGAGAATCCGAGCAGCAGGCTCGCGGGCCAAGCGACCTCGAGTTGCTCCCAGACCCGTTCCGGGGCAGCGCCCAATTCACTCGGCGTTGACTCCATCCAACCCAGCGTACGTCGGCCGCCGCGCGCGCTGCACATCCGCTCTTCGAGGAGTTCGCGCCGTTCGACTCCGTCCACGGCCTCGCGCAAGGCTGCACGAACCCGATCGGCGGCGACACCAAGCGCCGAGTTCTCGAGGTCGCTGTCGGAGCGCGTACCTCCGCCGAGGGGCACACAGAAAGTGCCGGGCCGTTCGCGACAGGCGCAAACGACCCGGCCAATAGGAGCGCGCCCACAGCCCCCGCCGCAGGCGCGCTAGTTGGCGGGTCCCACACCACCAACTCAGGCCCGACTTCTAGGCGGCTTTCCGCCGCAGCTGAAGCGGGCGATTTCGTTCGATCGAGCTCTGACGTTCGTCGCGCAGTGCAAATTCTATGGCGCTGAGGTTCACGCGCCCCGGCGCCGTCGCTCGGCCGTGATCGCTTGGGATTGGACCGGGCCGCCGCAATGCGCGCCGGGCTCAACGGCGCGCGCCACGGCGACCACGGCCCCTCTCCTTCCCCACCTTTCAGGGGAACCCGGATCCACGTCCGTGAGGACCTCGAATCCGTGCTCGTTCAGATTCTGCAGGAAGGTCGACGGTCCACTGACCTCGACGATCAAGCGCTCGCCGCTCTGCGCATCGGTCCAGCCCATCACGAGCGATCGACACGCACGGGCGGCGTGTGTCGTCGAGGCGAGGCTGCTTGTGTTGTCGGTACCCATCGTCGTCTCCGAGTTTGCGATCGTCGCCGGTCCGTCCTTGGTCGCGCCGCTCGCGCACAACTTCCCGGTGAAGTTCGCGGCGCATGTTCGCGAGCGTGGTGGATCGTCCGTCCGTCGGTTTTTTGGTTGAGGCTGCTACGGAGCAATCTCGCTTGCGTAAGCGAACAAGCTGTCAACTCCGTGTGAACCGTCGTGTGAGTCACGAGCGCTCTCGAGCCGTGACCGCGATTGCGCTCGGCAAGCGTGGGCGAAATCCGCGAACGAGCCGAAACCGCACGCGTGCGCGCGGCGCACGGCTCTGGCATTCTCGCGCTCGATGGAGCGCAGCAGTTTTTTCGCGTCGTTGGTGTTCTGCATGGCGACATGTACGCAATGCGTCGGCGTGAGCGCCGTCCACGAACAACACCGCGCGAGCGCTCGCATCGAACACGACATTCGCGCCTTGGCCTCCTTCGGCACGCGCCACACCTTGAGTTCGAGCGCGGACTCCAAGCGCGGTATCGCCGCCGCTTGCGCTTGGTTGCACTCCGAGTTCGACGTCATTTCGCGCGACTTCCACGCCGGTCGGCTTGTGGTCGAGTTGCACCGCGAACAGCTGCCGCCGAGCAAGCGTGTTCCCGAAGGCGGCGCGCTCACCAACGTCGTGGCACTCTTGCCGGGCAGCGAACCCGATCGGATCGTCGCCGTGTCGGCGCACTACGACTCGCGTTGCAGCGATCCTCTCGATGCGCTTTCTGACGCGCCAGGCGCCAATGACGACGCCTCCGGCACGGCGCTCGTGCTCGAGTGCGCGCGCGCGCTGGCAGGAATGCAGCCGCGCGCGACGATCGCCTTCGTGTGCGTCGCCGGCGAGGAACAAGGCCTCCTCGGTTCCAAGGCGTTGGCGGCGCGTTGGGCCGCCGAGGGCAGGCAGGTCGAGGCCTTCATCACGTGCGACATCATCGGAGGCGCGCGCGGTTCGAACGGACAGCGCGACGCGCAGCGCGTGCGCCTGTTCAGCGAGGGCGTGCCCAGCAGCGGTGCGAAGGTCGTCGGAAGCGACAACGATGCGCCGTCGCGTCAGCTCGCACGCTTCATCGAGGCCACCGCAGAACACGCGAACGCGGCCTTTGACGTCGAACTCGTATTTCGCCAGGACCGCTTCCTGCGCGGCGGAGATCACAAGTCGTTCAACGACGTCGGTGTCGCCGCCGTGCGCTTCACCGAGCCCAATGAGAACTACGCGCAGCAGCACCACGATGTCGTCGTCGAGGGCGGCGTCGCGTTCGGTGATCTGCCGGAGTTCGTCGACTTCGACTATGTCGCGCGGGTCACCGACGTTTGCGCGCTCAGCCTGCGCGCTCTAGCGCTCGCTCCGGCACCGCCTGCGGGCGTGACCATGGACGCCCGCGAGCTTTCGCCGGACACGGCGCTTTCCTGGACGCCGAACGAGCACGTTGCGCGCTATCGCGTTCGAGCTCGGCGCACCTGGCAGCCGACGTGGACCGAGACGATCGAGGTCACGGCGCGCGACCAGGCCACGCTGAGCGGTTGGTCCAAGGACGATTGGTGCTTCGCGGTCGAAGCGCTCGATGAGGACGGACGCGCGAGCCTGCCCGTGGTTCCGGCGGCGCGTCAGTAGCGACGCAGCGTGGGATCGACGTCGTTCGCCCAACGATCGATGCCGCCGGTCAGGTTGTAGAGCTGCGCGAAGCCCAAGCGTTCGAGCGTGCTCGCCGCGTTCGCGCTGCGCACACCGTGGTGGCAGATGCACACGGTCGCCGCGCTCGGATCGAGTTCGCCGACACGACGCGTCAGTTCTCCGAGCGGAATCGCCTTGCTGCCGGCGACGACGCACACCGCCACTTCGCCCGGCTCGCGCACGTCGAGCAGCACGAGCTTCTCGCCGGCATCGAGCCGCACCTTCAACTCCGCCGGCGTCAGGCGTTGGATCGCCATGGCTAGTGCAAGGTCAGTGGTGTGAGGTCGAGTTCCTTCGGCAGTGCGACGCCGAGTTGCGCCAGCGCCGTCGGTGCGATGTGCATGAGGTTGACGCCCTCGGCCGGGATCTCGCACTTGCGATTGCTGAAGAACATGCCGCGCACCAGGCGCGGATCGACGGACACGTGGTCACCCGACCAGTTCTTGTCGTTGTCGACGCAGTACGGCGCGAACTTGCCGCCGCGCAGCGCCGCGCCGCCACTCGTCGTCGCCCAAGAAACGCGGTAATTCGCGCTGAAACCGAGCACCAAGTCGGCCTCGAGTGCCGCGTAGGGACCGGTGTGGATCTCGGACACGAGGTCCGCCGACGACCCGATCTTCGCGCCGGAATCCGGGTCGGTAGCGGCGAGGAACTTGGCCGCGATCTCGCGACACAAGGCGTCCTTGTCGGCAGGCTCGACGCAGCCGACATCCGTCCACTTCTCGTGCTTGGGCTCGCTCGCTCCGGCACCCAACGTGTTGATGTAAACCGTGCCGAGTCCGATCGCATAGGCCTTCGTCTTCGACCAGTCGACGTAGTACGTGAGCAAACTCGCGCCCTTGGCCTCGGGCTTCATCACGAGGTAGCCCTCTTGCGCGAGCCAGTTGTTGACGTGCACCTGGCGGCGGAACGACTGGAAGCCGTGGTCGGCGCACAGCATCAAGGTGTCGCCGGGCTTGACGTAACGATCGACGACCACGCCGACGATCTCGTCGACCTTGCGGTACATCGCGGGGATCGCCTCGGCGAGCGTGATCTCCTTGCCGTAGAACGTCGTCTTGCGCGCGGCCTTCTGCGCGTCGTACAGCGGATGCTGCGCGTCGTAGTACTGGTACATCATGTGCTGCACGCGATCGATCTCGGCGAACACCGCGACCAGCAACTTCCAGTCGTCCTTCGCAAGGCCGTCGTAGGCGAGCTTCTCGCGCCAGGTCGTGGTCAGCTCGATGTCCTGCAGGAACGTGATCGCGTCGATCACTTCGTCCTTGAAGGGATGCGTCAAGCAGGCCCAGCCGACGGTTTCGAAGGTGCCGCAACTCGTGGCGAGCTCGGCCGAGAACTCGGCGGGCTGCGAAATCGGTTGCCAGAACGGAGGCTTGGCCGGGTCGATCTGCACCGTGTCCAAGTACATCTCGAACGGCTCGGACAACGACACGATGCGACAGCGCGTCGCGGCGTGCACCTTGAGCAGCGGATTGAGCTCGAACGTGATCTTGAACCAATCGGACCAGCCGCCGGCGATCACGTTGTGCGTCTGCGTTCCGATCGTCACGTCGGCGCTGCCCTCGTGTTTGACGATGTGGAGCGGAACACTCGTGGGCGTAGCCAGCTGCGCCTTCAGCTGTTTCGCGCGCTCGCTGAGCTCCATCGACTTCTTGAAGGCCATGTTCGGCTCATCGCGCATGCGCGCGTCGAGTTCGTCGATCTCCGCTTGGAGGCGCGGCGTCAACCAGAAGTTGTCGGGCCCGTACACCGCGCTGTCGATCACGCCATCGCGCTCCTCGACCTTGAGCTTGTGACCGCCCGAGCCCGTCGACGCGCCCGAATTGGTGATGTCGGTTTCGAAGTACAGCTCGTCGGTCGTGTAGATCGTGAAGCTCACATAGCCGCCGCTCGCGTCGGGAACACCGAGTCCGCACAGCACCTTGGCGCCGGCGACCGGCTCGCGATCCCACACCTGTTGACCGTCGTACACGCGCGACGCGACACCCGCGTGCGCGGCCGTCTCCCAAAACGGCGCGGCCTTCAGCGGATTGGTCACGACCGGCAGGATGTCCGGCAAGTAGCTGCGCATCGTCCAGCCGCCCCAGGCGCCGACGACGGCCAGGCTCAGCGAGAGCACGAGCGTCGGGCCGAGCTTGAGGCGCAACAAGGCTCCGAAGATCAGCGCGAACACGAGCAGTGCACCGAGACCGAACACCGTGGCGAACACGGCCGGGCTCCAGCTCGGCAACGGCGCTCCGCGCACGTCGGCGAGCGCGACACCTTCGCGGGGTACGCCGGTACCCGGTCCCTCGGGATCGTGGGCGAAGCCCTTGATCGGTCCGGGCACGCCGAGTTCGTCGAATTTGCGCATCACGAAACCCGGAATGCCGGTCTTGGCCGGATTCTGGCCGGAATTCAGCGAGGCCCAGGCGACGGGCGACTCGGCCGGATTGGTCGAGCCCAGCGGCGCGAAGGTGCCTTGGGCGCGCAGCTTGGACAGGTTTGGAAGCTGCCCCGCGTCCATCATCGCTTCGACGGTGCGACCATCGGCGCCGTCGAAGCCGAGCACGATTACGCGCCCGCCGGATGTGGAGGCCGACTGAGCGCGCGCGACGACGCTGCCGAGCAGCAGGGTGAGCGCGGCGGTGGCGAGCGCCGTGGTGCGGAGGAGTTGGGCGAGGCGGGCAGATCTGTGCTTCATCGTGGAGCGCGGCCGCTACCGTCCGCATGGCCGCGACGCTAGGCTGTGCGGCCGTCGTCGGAAGTCAGGCAGAGGCGTCGTAACCGTTTGTTCGGACTAGATTTGGATACGAGAGCGCAAGAGCGTAGTCAGGCCGCGCGGGCACTGTCAACGAGGTCGAAACGCCGCGGGCGCGTGGCGACCTTGGGGTTGCTCAGCCTTCTCGGACTTCTCGCGCTGGTGGTCGTAGGCGTGCTCGTCTGGCGCGACGCCGACCGTCCCGCTTCCGAAGCGGCGCCGCAGTTGGCGCCGCCCGTGGACGACCTGCCGCGCATGGAGAACCCCAACGCGTCGCGCGCGCTGGCGGAGAACTTCGCCACCGAACCTGCGCGGCCGGGCTATCCCGACGAATTGTTCGACGAGCGGCGCTACGACGGCGTTGCGCGCGTCGAAGTGCACGTCAGCACGTCGAACGGGAGCGCGCTGCCTCAGAAGTGGCGCCTGACCCTCGAGCCCGCGGTCGCGATGATCGGCAGCCACCGCGCCGTGGCGCGCGCGATCGAGATCGACGACGGACGCGACACCGTGGTGATCGACGACGTGCAGCTCGGCAGCTACGCAATTCGCGCCCAGGTCGAGCACATGGATTGCGCGCCGGAACTCGTCGCCTTGAGCACGCCCGAGTCGATCGACGTGATCTTGGCCTTGCGTGTTCATCCGTTGGGCTTCATCACCGGCCGTGTGGTCGACAGCGACGGGCGTCCGATCGACGGGATCGACGTCGTGCTCGCCTCCGCAACGGCCATGTCGTTGCAACCGACAGCTCAGCTGCGCGAGCCGCGCGTCGGAACGTGCGATGCGCTCGGCGTGTACCTGTTCGAAAACGTGGCGGACGGTGACTACCGCATCTACGTCGGCGATCCCGAACTGCCGCTCGGCCAATTGGCGGACGTCAGCTTCGCCGCGCCGAGTCTGCACGCACCCGATGTCGTCGTGCCGCCGCTGGGCGAACTCGAGGTGCGCGTCACCGACCGCGCCGGGCGCCCGATCGCCGGCGCCGTCGTCGAAGGCAACGGTTTGCGCAGCGGAAAACTGCGCTTGACGACCGACTTCGACGGGCGCGCGCGCGCGCGGCATTGCGCGAAGGGCCGCCAGATCTTTTATGCGTCCGAGGAACGCTTCGGCTCCGCGAACGCCGTCGCCGACTTCGATCCGGCCGCACCGCAGCTGATCGAGATCACGATCGGTCCGTAGCGCGCGCCGGACCGAGCTCGTACCCTCCGCGCGCTCTCGTTCCCCCACCCCGCGCCAAGCCCCGAGCCACCGCGTGCCTGCCCAGCCGCTCGTCGATCTCGACTCCATCGATCTCAACCGCGTCGTCGTCACGTCGGCCGAAATCCGCCGACTGTGCTTGCAGCGCGGCCGTTTCGACATGCTCGACGCGATCGTGCGCTTCGCGCCCGGCGACGACACGGTGATCGGCTACAAGGACCTCGCCGAGAGCGATTGGTGGGCGACCGATCACATTCCCGGACGCGCGCTTTTCCCGGGCGTGTTGCAGATCGAGGGCGCGGCGCAGATGTGCTCGTACCACTTTCTCGCTTGCCATCCCCAACGCGCCGGTCAGTTCGTCGGCTTCGCGGGCGTCAACGAAACGCGCTTCCGCGGCATCGTCACGCCGCCCGCGCGCATCGTGTACGTCGCGCGGCCCGTGCGCGTGCGCTCGACGATGTTCACCTACGCCGCGCAGGCCTTCGTCGCCGGCAAGTTGGTGATGGAGACCGAGATCCTCGGCGTCAACTTGTGAGCGCTGCGCCGTTCGGTGAGCGCCGCGCTAAAGCCGTCAGCGCCGCGCCTAGGGAATCGCGAACTCGAGCGCGTCGCTGAGCCCGGTGGTCCACGGATCGGGCGGATCGCGGTACCAGTACTGGCAGTACACCGTCGCTCCGGAAACGAGCGCGGCATCGCTACTCGATTGGATGCGCGCGTTCATGTCGTAGCTGAAGCTTCCACCGCAGTTGCCCGCGCCGCCCGAGTTCTGCAACGCCGTGCGCGTCAACGGTGCTCGCACGCACAGCGTGCCGCCTTGGAAATTCGCTGCGTGCGGTTGGTAGCCGTAGAAGAGCACGCCGCTCTTTTGCGGGATCACTTCGCTCGCGGTGATGAAAAACGGTGTCGCCGAGCTCGTCGACGGCGCGCCGCTGAAGCCCATGGCGGGCCAGCAGAAGTCGGAGTTGAGCTTGGCCGTGCAATACACCGTCGCGATCACCGGCTCGGGAATGGCGTAATCCCAAATGCCGCGTCCGTAGGTTCCAAAGCGCATCACGTCCGTGCCGACCGCTTCGACCGACCAGTACAAAGTCAGCGGCGCCGTGTTCGACATCACGTTCGTCCATTGACCCGTCGCGCGCTCGTAGCGATAGGCGCCCGCCTCGCACGCGACATAGACGTCGCCCAGTCCGTCGCGCGAGTAAGCGAGCCCGTACACGAGCGTCGCCGGCAGTCCGGCGGTCAGCGCGCTCCACGTTTGCCCGCCGTCCTGCGTGCGCAACACGCCGGCGGTGCTGTAGCCCGAGCCGCCGACGACGGCCTCGAGCGGGTCGGTCGCGAGCACGTCGATCGCGTTGCCGTAGAAGTAGTGCTCGCCCGGCGCGGATGAAACGGACTGCGTCCAAGTCGTTCCGTGGTTCGTCGAATACCACAGTCGACCGAAATCGTCGCACGCGTAGGCGCGCTGCGCGTCGCTCGGCGCAAACGTCAGCGCGGTCATGTAGTTGGCCGAGCCCGCAGCGAAGTCGTGCGTCGAGTGGAAAGCGTAGTTCCACGTCCCGCTCGTGCCGACGCGCGTGAACTTGTAGAGCTTCTCCGCGCACAGGAAGTAGCTCGAAGCGTCGAGCGGATCGGCGACGCAGGGCGGCAACCACAGGTGCGACGACGTCGCGGGGAAGTCGATGTAGCCGACGAGACTCGGGCTCGTCTGACCCTGCTGCACGAGCGTGAAGCCCGGGTAGTTCGAATAAACCAGCGCGTGCGTGCCGTCGGACGACGTCAAGTGCCCGTAGTCGCCGCTGATCAACTGCGTGAAGTTCGTCGACGGTCCGGAGCTGCTCGGCGCACTCAGCGTGCCGCGTTGATAGCCCTGATCCTGCGCGCCGGCGAGGATCAGGTTGGTGTTCGAGCTCGAGGTGAGCGTCGAGTAGTACTGGCTGACGCCCAGGCCGACGAGCGACACGTTGAGCGGACTCGCTCCGCTCGCGTAACTGCGCCAAACGCCGCCATCCATGCAGAAAAACACGCTCTCGCCGTTGGGGCTTTGCGCGTCGGGCCAAGCGTAGATGCCCTTGGTGTCGGCGTGCAGCTTGTGCGTCGGGTTGCCGTAGTAGTCGCTCCAAGCGTTGATCTTCGCGAAGTTCGCGCCGCCGTTCGTCGAGCGAAACACCTCGACGCCGCCGTACATCACCGTGCTCGCATCGAGCGTCGACGCGCACATCTCGCCCCAGAAATCGGTCGGCGTGTGCACCAAGCTCGCACTGACTCCGCCGTCGTCGCTGCGGTAGATCTTCCACGCGCTCCCGAGCTTGAGCGCGACGTACAAGGTCGGGCTGCCGGCCTCGGAGCCGGTGAGCACCGCGTCGGTCGCGGTCCCATCGATCAATGCGAGCGCCGTGAAATTCGATCCGCCGTTGGTCGAGCGGTAGATACGACCGCGCAGCGCGGAGTAGACCGTGGCGGTCGCGCCCGGACCGCTGCGCGGGATCCATGCGTCGGAGTTGCCCGCGACTGCGGTCTGGTAGCGCATCACGAAGGTCCGGCCGTAATCAATGGATGCGAACAACGCCGGCGCGTTGCCGGCGTAGCTCGTCTGCGCCCACACGACGATCGTGTGCGTCGCGTCGGCGAGCGTCTGTAGCGTGCGCACGCTCGTGACGCTCGCAAGCCCCGTCGGCGTCTCCCACGTCGCGCCCTGATCGCGCGTCACGCGCAACCCGACACTGGCGTTGTGGATCATGACGACGTCGGGCTCGCCCACGTTCTCGCCCGGCAGCACGACCAACTCGTCGACGCCGCCGTACAAGTTGTCGCCCAGCGGAGTCCAATCATCGAGCGCGTAACTGCGCTTCCACAGGCCTCCGAGCGCCGCGCCTGCGTAGATGCG
>CAYHRR010000026.1:0-16731 GCA_964358875.1 uncultured Planctomycetaceae bacterium
CGGCGCCTTCGGCTTCCTGATCTACTTCGAGGGCGTCACCGGCTCGGACACGATCGACAGCCTCAAGGGCATGGGCTTCAAGGCGCCGCTGATCTCGATCATGATGGTCGCCTTCCTCGTCAGCCTGACCGGCCTGCCGCCGACGGTCGGTTTCTACGGCAAATACCTGCTGTTCTACGAGGGCGTGAAGTCGGACCTGCTGTGGCTCGTGGCCATCGCCGCCATCAACAGCGTGGTCAGCCTTTTCTATTACCTGCGCGTCGTGCGTTCGCTGTTTTTGGCCAAGCCTTCCGAGCGCGAAGCGGCTCCCGCACCGGTCTTGGCGGGCTTCATCGCCGTGCTCGGCATCGCGACGGTCGTGTTCGGTCTGTACATCACGCCGCTGAAGGTGTGGGCCGAGCGCAGCCTCGATCTTCTGCGCTCGTGACGAACTCGTCAGCGCCGCGCCACGCGCGCGCGGCTTAGGATTCGGACCAGGTAACCCATGCACCTGGCACCTATGGATCTGATCGTCATCGGGGTCGTGGTGGGCGTGCTGCTCGCCGTGATGATCCTGTGGCAGCGCGGACGCTCCTGACGAATCTGAAGCCGCCCCGTGCGGGCCGCAGCGTTCAGCAATCGTCGAGCGCCACGCCGACGCGCTTGTTCACCGAGCGTCGCGCGCTGTGCCACATCGCCTCGACGCGCAACTTGGTGAGGATCCACGCGTACGGAATGCGCGCGTCGTAGGGCAGGCACGCGTAGGTCGGGCCGTAGCTCGCCTGCTGCCGCCCCTTGTAGAGATGCGGCCGCCAACCGGCGCCGCCTTGCTTCTCGAAGCAGCGCGCATCGAGCTCCCGCGCGAGCTCCTCGAACTGCGGATCGTCACTGAACAGCGCGTTGGGAATCGCGCGCTGCAAGAACGCGCGCTCCTCCGAGCCTTGGTAGCAGTCGTGCATGAACACGGCATGCGGCCGCTGATGCGCAAGCAGCGCGATGGCGAGCTTGAGTCCGCGATAGTCCTTCGGGCCGTCGATGACGACGACGTCGCCCGCTCGCGTGATCTCGGGAAGCACGCGGCGCGAATCGCCGAAGAGCAACTTCACCTTCGGCAGGTGCGCGAGCCGGGCCGCGGCGACCGCCGCGTGCGGCGAATGCGGATCGAGCTCGACGCTGTGAATCTCGACCGACGGAAAACACAGCGCCAGGAGCAGCGTGCTCTGCCCGCGCGCGCGCCCTGATTCGACGATGCGCTCTCCGCGCCAATCGTCGAGCGCGGCGCCGACGAACAGCGCTTCGCTGTACAAAACGCCGAGGGATTCATGCGGAACGTCGCGCACGAGCCGCGCGAACTCGCCTTTGCGCGACCGCGCGGCGTTGAACAGTGCGGAGATTTCGAACGGCATGCGCGGAGTGTAGGAAGCGCTGCGCCGAGGGTCCGCTACTTGGCTTTCGAAGCGCGCAACCACAGCGAGCCGGCGCTACGGACGGCGTGCCACGTGGCCCAGTCCGGATAGCAGCAACTGGGCGTGAAGCGCGCCGGTTCGCCCGCGCCGCGCGAGTCGACGACGCGCGTGGCGGTGGCGTCGACGAAGCCCGCGCGCGCCAGCGCGAGCTTCCACTCGCTCTCGCTCAGGTAGTGCATGGCGACGCCCGTCTTCGACGCCCAACACGCCGTCGCCGCACTGTCCTTGTAGTAGTCGACGACGATGTCGCAGGTCGCGCCGGGTCGCATCACGCGCAACATCTCGGCGAAGGCGCGCTCGAGGTCGACGGCGTAGTACAGCGCCTCCATCGAGAAGACGCGCTGGAAGCGCGCGTCGGGAAGATCGAGCTGCTCGAACGGACACACGTGGTAGCGCGCGCGGATGGTCAGGCTGTGCAGCCGCTCGGCCTCCGCGATCATCGCGGGCGCGACATCGACGCCCATCGCTTGCACGCCGGCACTCGCTTTGGCGAGCAAGCGCGTGGCCCAACCATTGCCGCAACCGAGGTCGAGAACTTGATCGCCGGCGCGAATTCCCATCTGCGCGATCACCTGTCGCGCCACGTCGCCGTGCTCGTGCTCCATCTCGGCGCCGCGGCCTTCCGCTGACCACTGATCGAACGTTTTGGCGAGGATTTCGTGGGTCATGGGCGCGGCGGTCCGTGGAGGAGGGCGCAGAAGATACTCCAAGTGCGCGGCACGCGGCGGGGGATGTTCAGCCGCGCGCGACGTGTGCGCGAGCACGCTTTGCCGCGAAGCCCGCGAGCAGCGCATCTAGCGGTTCGAGCGCGACCTCCCAGTCGTAGCGCTCTTCGACGAAGCGCCGACCGCGCGCGCCGAGCTCGCGCGCTTGCGCCGGGTCGTCGAGCAAGCGCACGACGCTCGCAGCGAAATCGGCGGCCGAATCGGCGAGCACAAAATCGCGCCCCGCCTCGCCCTCGACGCCTTGCGTCGCGGACGTCGTGCCGACCACGGGCAAGCCCATCGCCAGCGCTTCGAGCACTTTGTTCTGAATGCCGCGCGCGATGCGCAACGGCGCGACCGACAGCGCGGCGCGCGCCAAATACTCGCGCGGATCATCGACGAATCCCGTGACGGTGACGCCGCTCTCACGCGCCAGTGCCGTGACGGCGCTCGTCGGACGTGATCCGACGATCGTGAAGCGCGTCGCCGGATGGCGAGCGCGGATCACGGGCAGGATCTCGTGCACGAACCACACGCAACCGTCGATGTTCGGCAGGTAGTCCATCACGCCGACAAAGACCAAGTGCGCGGGCTCGGCGCGCTGCGGCTCGGGCCGATAGAAGGCGAGGTCGACGCCGTTGCGCAGCACCAGCGAGTGCTCACCCGGGATCTCGCGTTCGAACACGCGTTGCTCGAGCGGCGTGCACAGCACGTTCTCATCGAAGGCGTGCGCGATGCGGCGCTCGAACTCGCGCAGCGTCCTGTGCTCGCGCGCGTACACCCAACGCATCGGAACGCTCGAACGCTCGGCGTACTGACGCCACTTGTCGCTGTCGAGTTCGGCGAAGTGCATCACGCGCGCGAGCTGCGTGTGAGGCTCGAGGAATGCGCCCATCGACGACGAGAAGGCGTAACCGACGTCGCACTCGGGCGCGAGACGGTCGACTTCGCGTTGCAGCGCCTTCGAGCCGTAGACACCGAGCGTCAAGGGCTTCGACGTCGCCAACAGCGGCAACGCCGCGAGTTTCGCGCGCTTGAGATCGAGCCGCACCGGAACGGTCGGCGCACCGAGGCGCGTCAGTTCCTCCGCCGCGCGCATGTCGTCGTCGTCGTGCGCGAACGCGACGCAACGGACTTCGTGCGTGCGTTTCATGCGCTCGATCAGGCGCCAGGTCGTGATCTTGTCGCCGCGATTGGGCGGATAGGGCACGCGCTGCGAAAGGAACAGGATGCGCACGGGGCGCAGAAGCTACTCGACCGCGCGCTTCAGTTCGACGCTGCGTCAGCGCCGCTTCAACAGTCCGCGAGTGCGGATGAAGTCGGACACGAAGCGCGCCTGCAGCTCGTCGCCCGCAGGCGTGAGGTGCACTTCGTCGATGAACACCGACTTGTCGACGACGAGCGCTTCGAGATCGAGCACCGTCACTCCGCTCGGGCCCGCGACGCCGCGCACGACTTCGTTGAAGCGCTTCATGCCGAACGCGAAATCGTCGGGCGTCAAATAATGCACGCCGTCGTTCGAAAACATGCAGCCGACCGGCAACATCGTCGGCGTCGCGGTGTGCTCGTCGAAGGGCATGGTCAAGAACAGCACGGGCAGCGCGTTGACTTCGCACGACTTGCGCAGGGCGAGCATGTAGCGCTCGAAGGCCGGCAGTGAGCGCAGCACGACCTCCTCGGGCATTTTCTCGCGGATCACGTCCGACTCGTCACGCTTCTGCGCACGCGCGCGCGCGACGCGCTCTTCACGCGTCGTCGGTTCGCGGCGCAACAAGGCGAGGATCGCGCTCTCTTCCTTGATCAACGTCGGCAAGTCGCGACGCACGCGCGACAGGTTCGCGCGCAGGTTTTTCAAACGCGTCTCCGACACGAACGACGGGCGACCGTCGGCGTCGGCGACACCGGCCCACCAGAACATGCTCAGCGCACCCGCGTAGTGCGAAAAGTCCTCGCGGTACTCGGGCAGGCTGAACTCAGGCGGAGTGAAGCCGCGGCAGAAGTCGTTGACGTTGTGCAGGATCACGACGAGGTCGGGCTTGATCCGATCGGCGTAGGTCCAAATCTGGAAGAGCGAGTGCAGCGTGCAATACCACTCGACGCCGAGGTTGTAGACCGTGATCGGCCCGAGCTCGGGTTCGAGCATTCGGCGCACATGGTTGGGATAGGTCGTCGCCGTGGTCGAACCGCCAAGGAACAGGATGCGCAGGCGCTCGGGCGCGAAGGCGGCGTCGGGCGGATCGATGCGAAAGCCCGCGAAATCAGGCCCTTTGTCGACGTCGACGTCGGCCGAGTTGACCGTCTGTAGATACGGATGCAACGCGTAGCGCACGACGTCCGAGGCCTTCGCGTTGCGTGCGCCGCCGGCCGGCTGTTGCGCGCAAGCGCGGCACGTCAACTCGACGAGCAGCAGCAACAGCGCCACCGAGGCGACGAGTTGCCACGAGCGCGCCACGATCGAGAGCCAGCGCGGCGGAGTCCACTTCGAACGGTTCGTTTCCATGTGTCGATTCAGCGGCGCGCTCGCGGCGCCGTGCGGCGCAGCATACAAGGCGTTCCACTGCGACTGAGTTGGAGACGCGCCGACCGCTCGGCGCTTACGGTGCGAGCACGACCTTGGTGCCCTCGAGCGCGAACTCGAACACGCGATCGATGTCCGCTTGCAACATGCGCACGCAGCCGTTGGACGCGCCCTGCTGCAGCCAATTCGGCGAAGGCGAGCCCGTGTAGCCGTGCAAGCCGATGCCGCCGCGCGCGAGCTCGGTGCAATCGAGCTTGATCCAATAACCGCCGAGCACATTGGCCGGATCGCCGTCGCGGACGACCTTGTGCGAGACCGGATCCGTCCAGTCGGGATTGCGCACGCGATCGATGATCTTGGAAGTGCCCGACGGAGTGGGCGTTTCGACGGCGCCGAGGCCGACCGGCGCGTAGAGCGCGAGCACCCAAACGCCCGTTGGAATCTGTTGCCACGCCGCCAGCCGGAAGCGCGACTTGTCGACCATGATCTGCAGCGCTTGATTCGAAAGGTCGACGATCTTGAGTTGCTTGCCGGCACCGATGCGCCGCTCGTCATAGCCGGCGTTCAGATAGGCGAGCATTCCGGCGCCGATGCGATAGCGCCGCGCGATCGAGCCCGGCAATTCATCCTTCGCAACGGTGTGCAGCAACACGCCGACGCGCTCCATGCCGGGCACGCGCTCGGGACTGAAGAACACGCGCTTGCAGAACGGCTCGAGGCGATCGGCGAGCTTCAAGCCCGTCTCGCCGTCGACCGTCGCAAGCGCCGCGCTGACGTCGATGATCAGCGGCACGACTTGCGCCGCGTCCTGCGCGGCGGCGGCGAACTTGGCCTCGAAATCGACGGGCGCTTGCGGCGCGAGAGCGAAAAGTGCTGCGAGCAAGGTGAGTGCGACGGTGCGGAGCATCGCGACACGATAGCGACGCGTCACGCGCGGCTGTAGACGCGGCGAGCACCGATTCCGTGGCCGACGATGAGCCCGGAACGCTCGAGTTCGACGAAGGCTCGACGCGCGCGCTGCTTGCCGATGTTGGCGAAGTCCGCAAAGCCGGAGATCGTCGCGTCCGTTTGCGCCGCGGCTCCGTTGCGCGAACGTGCGTCGACCCATTCGAGCACGCGCTGTTCGAGCGCATCGACGCGCTTCTTGGCGCCGCGTTGCTCGCGCAGCGCCTTCAGCGTCGCGCCGTCGGCCGCGCGGTTGGAGGAGCCCGATCGGACGACGATTTCGGCGTCGTCGTCACCGTGAAGCACGGCGTGGGGTCGCAGCGCTGAAAGCGGGACCGAGCAGCACACGATCCGGCGCGCACCGACGGTCACGATCGCGACCTCGACGGCGAGCGCCGGCTCGAGGCCGCGCGCGGCGATTTCCAGCAGCTTTTCGAGGGTTCTGCGCGGATGCGGCGCGCCGAGCACCTCGCCGCGATCGCCGATCCCGACGAGCAGCATGCCGCCGCGCGTGTTCGCAAAGGCAGCCAGGGTCCGCGCCGTCTTCTCGTCGCGCGGCAAGCCGCGCTTGAACTCGACGCGTCTGCCCTCGCCTGCCGCCGCGAGCGCGAGCACCTCGTCGGCGCTCAGTTCCATCGATGCAGGGCCAACATCCAGGCTCCACACCATAGCGCCAGCGCGCCGACTCCGAACGCGACCTGCGCGCTCGGGCCGAAGCGCAATTTGGACGCGTAGCGGCCGAGCAGTGCGCCGAGCAACGCTCCGACCGCGAAGCCGCACACGTGACCGAGCACATCGACGCGACTGCCGCGCAATTCGTGGCTCGCGCCCGATCCCGAGCCGAGGTAGGCGAGCAGAAACGCGCTCGCGAGCAGCGGAATCCAGCTCGTGCGACGTTGGCGGCGCACGAACTTGCGCTGCTGCCAGCGATGCGCGCCGAGCAGGCCGAGCGCCGCGAACACGGCCGTCGAGGCGCCGACCGAGCGGAAGTCGCCGTCGTTGATCCAGGCGTTCACGAAGTTGGCGAGACCGCCGGTGACGATCACGGCGAGCAAGCCGAAGCCGTTGCCGAGCAACTCGCACACGAGCGCCACGAACAACGCGCCGAAGGCGATGTTGCCGATCAGGTGCAGCGCATCGACGTGCAGTCCGAGCGCAGTCACGGTGCGCCAAACCTCGCCGTGCTGCACCGCGTCGGCGGCGTTCACGCCTTGGCTGTCCCAATCGAATCCGAAGGCGCGGCTGATGTTGAGCGACTGCGTCACGGTCAACAGCAAGACCCATACGACGACCGCGACCCAGCTCTCGCCGATCGCGACCTGCATTTCGTCCGCGCGACGCCAACCGCGGTTTTCCTCGTCGTACAACGCGATTTCGCCGGCTGCGCGTTCGGCGTCGACCGCGAACACGGTGACCACGGATTCGCCAGGCTCCTCGATCAACTCGCACTCGATGCCGACCGATGCGAGGACGAGCACGTACTCGCGCGCGGAACGCAAGCGACGCGTGCGCACCACGGGAACGGAGATCGGAGCTGCGGCCGGCATCGCGAGCGGAGCGTATAGGACGCTCGTTTGAGCGCTGCGAGCGAATTTATTTCGACGCCCTCGATGCCTGCCGGAGCGCGCCGCGGTGATCGTGCTCAGCGCGCTTTCGTGCGGTCGCCATGCGGAGCAAAGGGTTGGCACCAGGCCGTTTCGTAATCGCCTTCGCGATAGGGGTTGGGGTGCACGCGCGTGGAAACGACGACGGCGCGCACGAACAGCTCGTCGCCGGTCATCGCGTAGCTCGCGGGATCGGCCGCGCTTTCGTCGAGCACGATCGCGCGCTCGCCGCCGCTGCGCAGGACGCCGATGAAGCGTGTCGTGTACGTGACTCCGCTCTGCGCGTTGATGTCGACGACATAGCTCGACTCCGAGCGCCGCACATCGGTAAGCACCACGCCGCTCGTCGCATAGAAGTCGCCCGCGTTCATCGCCTCGACGATCGAGGCCGCGTCGAGTCGCGTCGCACGCACCATCACCCAGCCGCGCCCTGGATTGACCTTGCCCACGCCCCACGCGTGGTAGTTGTGCGAGTCGTCGGTCGCGACGCCGAACAACGACTCGAAGCCGAGCGTGCGCAGACGCAACGTGTTGGCGAGATCCCACATCTCTTCGACACCCGGCCGCGTCGCATCACCTTCGTTGCGAACGCTCGGATGGCCGTTGTAGACCTCGAAGAAACGCTCGTCGGCGACGGCGGCGAGGTCTTGCCACGTCACGCCCCAACCGAAATTCGGGTGATTGATGTGCGCGAGCATCGGGCGCGCGAGGCGCTCACTCTGCGCCTTGACCTGCGCGAGATTTGCGGCGATCGCCTCGCGAATCGTCGCGCCGCCCTGCGGCTTCAACGCTTCGCCGAGGTTGAGCGCGTTGATGTGCAGCGGGGCGTCGCCGACCTTGTCGGTGATCTCTTCGCCCTCGATCATCACGAATTCGCCGGGCGCCTCGAAGCGTGCGCGCAGCTCCTCGAGCGTCGCGAGCTCGAGTTCGCGCTTGCCGTCGACCTCGCGCACGCGCATCGCGTCGACGCCGAACTTTGCTCGCAGTTCGTCGACGCGCGCCGCCGTCAAGCGCGAGTTCGCGCCCTCACGGATCGGAAACCACTTCTCGCCGCGCGAGAGGGTGTTGTGATCGGACAACACGAGGAAGGCGTAGTCGTGCTCGCGGTAGAAGCTCGTCACCAACTCCGGCGCGCCGTCGCCGTCGCTCCACAACGTGTGTGTGTGCGTGTTGCCCTTCCACCAAACCGAGCTGGGCGCGTTCGCGGCGCTCGTGCGACAAGCCCAGGCAGCCCACAGCAATGCGGCGGCGGATCCGGCAAGCCAACAACGAACGCTGCGTGTCTTCATGTCTCACAGTCTCGCAAACGCGCGCGCTTTTCCTGCAGCGCGAGCCGCGCGAACTCGACATAGACTTCCGCCATGCCGCACAGCTTCCTCGCAGCTTTTCTCGTGTTCGCCGCGCAGGCTCAGCAACCGCCGCCGACGCCGCAGGTCGACCCCGCGAGCGCGGCTTGGAACGCTGCGGCAGCACTGAAAGCCAAGGCGGACTACCGCGGCGCGGCTGCGGTGTGGGAGGCCTTTGGCGCGCAGTTTCCCGAGTCGCCGCGCATCGTCGAAGCCCAGGTCGAGGCGGGCGTGTGCTGGTTTTCCGCCGGTCGCGAGGCGCAGGTGTTGCATCGCAACACGCCCGAAGCCGTCGTGCGTTTCGACAAGGCGTTGGCGTTGTTCGAACGCGTCACGACGGAGCAACCGACGAACCCGCTCTCGACGCGCGCGCAGTACATGAAAGGCTCGACGCACCTGTTTTCGGGCGAGCTCGAGCAGGCCGAGGCCGACTACAGCGCCGCCCTAGAGCGCTTCAACGTCGACAAGAACTTCGCCGGCAAAGCGCTCGAACGCCGCGCCTTCGTGCGTCGCCAACGACTCGACGTCAAAGGCGCGCTCGCCGACCTCGAGCGTTGGAAGAAGGAAGTCAACGACGCAAGGGTGCAGGCGTCCGTGACGACGGCCGTCGAGTTGGCCTCGATCTGCGACAAGAACGCGCCGATGTTCCAGGCCGAGTTGTGGTTGCAAGGCGAGGACACGCCGCTCGAAACGCTCGGCGGCCAAGTCGTCGCGTTGTACTTCTTCGCGTCGTGGTGCCCCAATTGCGCGAAGGAGCTGCCCTTCGTGCTCGATCTCGAAAAGCGCTTCGCCGCCAAGGGCGTCAAGTTCATCGGCGTCGTCGACCAGAGCAAGGGACAGACAGCGGAGTCGATGCGCGCCTTTTTGAAGAGGGCCGGCATTACGTTCGCCGTCCTCATGGACAACGGACAAAGCGGTGTCGCCTACAAAGCGGCGACCATTCCCCACGTCGCTTTGATCGATCGCGACGGCAAGCTGCGTTGGTGCGACAACCCGGCGGTGCTGAACGACGGGACCGTCGATCTGCTGCTGAACGAAGGCGGCGGCGATCATCGCGCGGTCGCGCCGCCGCAGGCGCCGGTCGCTCCTCAGCCGCCCGCGCAGAATCCTCCGCCTGCGCAGTCGCCGCCCGCCGTCGATCCGTCGATCGCCGCGTGGGACGCCGCGCTCGCGCTGAAGGCCAAGAACGAGGACTTCGCCGCAGCCGCGGCCTTCGACGATTTCTTCGCGCGCTATCCCGATTCACCCAAGCGCATCGACGCGCTGGTCGAGGCCGGCGTGTGCTGGTTCTCGCACGGCCGCGACGTGCAACAGCTGCACCGCAACACGCCGGAGACGAGCGCGAACTTCGCGCGCGCGTCGGTGTACTTCGAACGCGTGCTCAAGGATCACGCGACGCAGAAGCAGGCTTCGCGTGCGCAGTACATGAAGGCGACGGCCGCGCTGTTCTCCGGCGAACTCGCGAAGGCGGAAGCGGGTTTCAGCGCGGTGCTGACGACGTTCAACGTCGATCCCGAATACGTCGGCAAGGCGCTCGAACGACGCGCGACGGTGCGTCGGCAGCGGCTCGACATCGCGGGCGCGATCGAAGACCTCATGCGTTGGCAGAAGGACGTCAAGGTCCCGGCGGCGAGTGCGGACTCGATCGCGCGCTACCTGCAACTGGCGAAGCTGTGCGAGAAGCCCGCGCCGTTGTTGAGGCCCGAGTCGTGGTTGCAAGGTCAACCCGCGTTGCTCGAAACGCAGCGCGGCAAGGTCGTGTGCCTGTTCTTCTTCGCCTCGTGGTGCCCGAATTGCCCTGCGGAATTGCCGTTCATCGTCGACCTGCAGCGCCGCTACGGCGCGCGCGGACTGACGTTGATCGGTTGCACCAATCACAACAAGGACCAGACCACGGAGCAGATGCGCGAGTACTTGAAGAAGCAGGACCTGCCGATCGCGGTAATGATCGACAACGGTCAGGCGTCGCTCGCCTACAAGGCCTCGAGCATTCCGTTCATGGCGCTGATCGATCGCGAGGGCAAGCTGCGCTGGTGCGACACGCCGACGAATCTGACCGATTGGACGATCGAGCAGTTGCTCAACGACGGAGCGGCCGCGAAGGGCGCGGCGAAGTAGGCGGCGAGGCGATCGACGACGTTCAGGCGCTCGCGCGACCGAGCAGCGGCTTCACGTTCGCGCGGAAATAGGCGCTGCGGCTGAACTCGGCGAGCAACGCGCCCAAGCACGCGCCGCCACCGCCCATGCCGGGGTTGGAGAGCGCGGCGAGTGCGGCGAAATGCGGCGCGGGATCGAGGCCGGCCTTGCTCGCTGCAAGCCAGGCCCGACCGAGTTGCTCGACGACGGCGTTGTAGTCGCCGCGCAAGTCGTGGATCGAGAGTGCGGCCAGAGCTCGTCGCAAACCGCGCTCGTCCTGCACGTTGGCGAGCAACTGCTCGGCGAAGCTCCAGGTCGAATTGAGCATCTCGCCCGTCGCGCCGATCCACGCGCGCGTCTTGGCGCGTTGCGCGGGCAGCTTCTCGGCGAGGTACGCGTCGACGAGCTCGACCAGAAAGGCGTGCAGTTCGACGGGCACCTGCTCACCGACGCTGAGGCGCGCCGCGTCGGCGAGTTCATGCTGTTCCGCCGTCGAAAGGCTGCGAAACAGGCCTTTGCGGCGGCGCGCCAAGGAGGCGTATTCGTCGTCGAAACGGCGTTGCCACACGGCGAGACGCTCGCGCCACTCTTCGATGCGGGGCTGAAACTCGTTCATGCGCGGCAGCCTACGCGTGAGGTGCGCAAAGGCAAGGCGGCGCGCTACAGGCGATCGTGGCGGCGCGAGAAGACCAGGTCGCGCTCGCGTTCGACCTTCTTGCGATAGCCGAGCAGGTGGAAGAACTCGACCGTGAAGAAGCGCGCGATCTTCGGATCGACGGCGAGCACGTTCGTGTCGCCGTTCTCGACGCGCACGCCCGGCAGCAGGCTGACCACACGTTCCATGTGCAGCTTGCGCATCGTCGCCGACACGCGCAGCCAGAAGGGCTCGATCTCGCGACCCATGAAGAAGCCGTCGAGGCCCTTCTGTTGGTAGCGCGGCATCAACAACACGCCGCTGAACGGCGCGAGCACTTGTTCCTCGGCCTTGTCGCCGGCGTGCGCAAGCAAGCGCCCCTTCTCGATCGATTGAAAACTGCTCAGCCCCGGGATCATGCGGAAGCACTCTTCCTGCGTCGGCTCGATCTCGTGGCGATGGACGATCTCGACGACGTGCGGCAAGCCCTCGGCGGCGGCGTGCAAGCGCGCGCGATGGAAGTCGTAGTCGGGCACTTGGTCCCGCGTCAGCAAGCCGCTCGACACGAGCGTGATCCACACCGCGGACTCATGGTTGTCGATCGTGCGCGGATCTTGGTTCTGCCCGCCTTCGAGCACGACCGCGACATGACCGCGCGCGCCGATCAGCTCGATCAACGTGCCTTCGATGTTCTCTTCGAGGCCGAGCAGCACCGGAACGCCGAGTTCGAAGGCGATCGTGCGATTCTGCAGCGTGTCGCCCATCACCGTGAACGGCGGGCCGCCGCCGGAAGTCGAGTGCAGATCGAGCAGCACAACGCGCTCGTGCGCGCGCGCGAGTTCGCGCTCGATCGTCGCGAGCAGCTCACGTTGCTCGTGCTCTTCGGAGTGATCGGCGTCCGGCGTCTGCGCGGCGACGCAACGCAAGCGCTCCGGCGTCCACTGACGGTTCAGGTCGTCGACGATGTAGCGGATGTTGCGCGCGAGCGCGGTGCGGTTCCCCGACAGCGCGACGAGCTCACCGCGCAGCGCGGGTTTGCGCTCCGCCAAGGTCGCCAGTACGCGGCGCAGCGCGTGGATCCCGGCCGGCTCGTTGCCGTGGATGCCCGCGGTGACGAGCAACAACGGGCCGGCATGGCCCGCCGTGTAGCGACCGATCTCGCGCGCGACATCGATCGCGGCAGGAACTGACCCGTTCATTCGCGTGCTCCAGGTTCCGGCATCGGCGCCGGGATCAGGCGTCCTTGAGCCAGCGCTCGAGAAGCACGCTGGCGAGCTCCATGAAGTCGTGTTCGGTCAAGACACCGACGAGCCGGCCGTCCTGGACCACGGGCAGGCATCCGATCTTGTTGCGGCGCATCAGTTCGATGGCGGTTTGCGTCGGCGTGTCGGGCGTCACCGTGACCACGCCGGGGCGCATGATGTCGCGCACGCTGACCACGGCGCTGTCGCCCTTCTTCTGGCGCGCGAGCAAACGCAACGCCGCGCGGTGCGAGACCATGCCGGCCAGTCGACCGTCTTCGTCCTCGACCAACACGTAGCGGATCTTCTGCCACTCCATCAGGCTCGCGGCGAGGTCGGCGATGTCGTCGGGCCGCACCGTGACCATGTCCTTGTTCATCACCTGCCGCACGGTGCGGTAGTTCTCGCGCGCGTTGTCGCGCTCTTCGAGCGACGCCAATGTCCACTCGTGCACGGGCTTGTTGCCTTCTTGGCGATCGATCAAGGCCGAGGTGAGCGCGCGATAGCGTTCTGCGGGACGCCCGCGATCACCCATGCTCGCCAGCGAATCGAGCGACCACTGCGCGCCGGTGCGATCGCGGCGCACGCGCTCTTCGATCACGCCCAAGTAGCGGTCGGAATCCGCTGCGGCGACGCCGGCCGATTTCAATCCGGCGCGCGCGAGCGGCAGCAAGTGCTGCAACGTCAGTTCGTCCGCGCTCCAAGCCTTGCCCTTGAGCCAACGGAAGCGCGCGTGCAGTCCGTAGCGCGCCGCGGCGACGAAGTTGGCGCGCGCATCGTCGAAGCTCATCAACGTGGTCACGTCGCCGAACTCGTCGGCCGCCGCCATCAAGCCGACGAAGAAGGCCGCGTTGGCGATTTCGTCGAGCACCGACGGACCGGCGGGCATCACGCGGTTTTCGATGCGCAGGTGCGGCTTGCCTTCGGTGATGCCGTAACAGGGCCGATTCCAGCGGTAAACCGTGCCGTTGTGCAGGCGCAGCGAACGCAACTGCGGCACGCCGCCTTCGTCGAGCACCTTGGCGGGATCCTCGTCGCTGGCGATCGCGATCAACGAACGGAAGCGCGCGACGTCCTCGCGATAGATCTCGAGGATCGAATCGTCGACCCAATGCTCACCGAAGTTGACGCGCTGGCGCTGGCCGCGTTCGGTCATGTACTCGCTACGCGTGTCGAGCGACTGTTGGAACAGCGCGATGCGCGTTTCGTGCCACAGGCGGTGCTGCAGCAAGGTCGGCGAGTTGGCGGCGACGGCGAGCGCGGGCGCGGTGATGACTTGCGCGAGGTTGTAGAGCCGCGCGAACTCGTCGGCGCCGACTTGATAGTGGACTTGGAAGCTCGTCGTGCAGGCCTCGAGCATCACGTTGTCGTGCGACGTCGAGAGCTCGTCGACGCCCTTGATGCGGAACTCGAACTTGCCGCCGCGCATTTCGGTCAGCAAGCGGTTCATCGCCAAGTAGCGCGGGCTCGGCGTCATGTAGTCGAGCGACAGGTGCGCTTTCTCGAGCGTCGGCAAGATGCCGCACAACACGATCTGCGCGTTCTCGTCGTGCGCGACGGCGCGCGCCTTGTCGAGCAGCGTGGTGAGCTGCGCGTGCATGCGCGCGAAGCAATCGCCGCCGAGGTCCTGCGGCGACAAGTTCGCTTCGAGGTTGAACAGACCCAGTTCGGTCGTGAAGTACTCCGTGCCGAGCTTGGCGAGCATGACCTGCGCGAGCTTGGCCGGCTGCATCGCGCGGTCGACCAAGAACATCTCCTGCTCGGCCCCGATGCGACGCACGCCGGACTCGATCTTGCCTTCGTCGAGCATGCGCTCGAGGGCGTGAACGTCCGCCAACAGCGTCTTGACGAACTGCCGCATCTCGGACTTGTCCGAGCCTTCGCTGATCTGTTGCAGGCCCATTTTCGGTCGTTTTCGCGCCCGCGGGGGGTGATGGGAACAGCGATGGCCCCGAGCGCGAACGGCGATCGTACCACGCGATCGTCACGCGTCGACCGCGCGGCGCACAGGTCGCGCTACCTGCGCTTCTTGACCGCCGTCCACTTGAATTCGAAGGGCGCGAGCACGCCGTCGGCGCCGACCGTGAGCGTGCCTTTTTGCCGGCCGAGGGTCTCGTGCCAGTACTCGACCTTGTGCTCGCCGGGCGGCAATCCGTCGAGCGTGAAACGGCCTGCGGCGTCGGTCTTCGCGTAGTAGGGCGTGTTGACCACGAGCACGTAGGAGTTCATCCAGGGGTGGATGTCGCACTTGATCTCGATGCGGTCTTCGCTGGCGAGCTTCTGCGTCTCCTTGGTTCCTGCGCCGATCATCTTGTTCACCGACTCGTTCTTGCCCGCGTAGGTGTGCACGTTGTGCGACACCGTGTCCGAGTTGACGTACTCGACCGTCGAGCCGCGCGTGACGACGGCGACGTGCGGTTCGAAGCGGCAGGTCGCCTGATCGAGGATGTAGGGCGCGCTCAGCGGCTCGACCTTCGCACCTACGACTTCCACCGTGACGACGACGTTCGCGATGCCGCCACTCGCGTCGATGAGCAGGCTCTGATCCTCGGTGCTCACCGTGGTGCCCGGCGCCGCGCAGCCGACGGATTTCGACGCATCGATCGTCAGCACGCCGACTTTTGGAACGGCTCCGTCGAACACGACGCGACACGAGGACGATGCAGTGACCGGCGCTGTGACTGCGACCGGTTTCGGCGCGTTGAGTCGCGCGAGTCCCGGATGGTCGGCCGCGATCCGCGTCGCGCGGAACACCGACGTCGCGCGCACAACCGCCGGTGGCGTCTTGTCGGGCGACGCGCTGCCCATCGAGGCCGGGATCTCGCCGCCGTAGGGATTCCAGTACTCCCACACGATGCGTCCATCGGGCGTCACTTCGAACAGCCGGCCTTGCGCGCCCGAGCAGATGAAGGTGTCGCCGTTGGGCAAGCGCTGGCAGCCCGAGATGAAGAACGAGTAGAAGTCCGTCGGTGTCGGCGCGACGTAGCGCCACGCGGCCGCCGGCGGGCCGAACGGCGCGGGCGCGACGCGCGCGAAACCCGTGGCGGGCGCGAAGGGAAGCACGAGTTCGTCGACCGAGCTGTACTCCACGCCACCGCTGCGTTTCGCGCCGTTGTTGAACACGAGCACGTGTCCCGCACCCGGCGATCCGGCGCGGATCCACTCCGGCTGGTGTTGACCGAAGAGCTGCTGATCGGTGCTCGTGCCCGCGCCGTAGTTGCGCGGATTTCCCCAGCGATACAGCAGTTCGCCGCCTTTGCCGTAGCGTCCGCCCTTGCTCGTGCGCGCCACTTCGGTCGACGTCGAGTGATCGATGACGAAGATCTCGTTCAGGTGCGGCGACGAGACCAGCACGAGGTCGTTCGCCGCGTCGAAATCGACGGAGTTGATGTGCAACCAATCGCCGCCGCGCGACGGACCGTGCTGCGCCGTCACGACTTTGTCGTCGCCGCCCGCGTAGCCGATTTCGCGCAACTTGCGCTGCTCTTCGTCGTGCGTGCTGCGCTCTTCGTCGGTGAGCGGATGCGCATCGCGATGGTCGGCATTGATGTCGATGCGACCGGGATGCTCCGCGATCGCCGCGAATCCCGGCGCGGAACTCGCGAAGTCCTGCACGAGGTGATCGGCCGCGCGCCACTCCCACACGATCTTGCCGCCGCTGGGGCGCACGGGTTCGATCTCGAGCAGCACGTCCGGCCACAACCCGTGCTCGTCGACATGCGCCGGATCGCGACCGAGCGCGACCGCTTGCTCGCGCGACATGTGCTCCCACGCGATCGCCAGGAAATTCCCGTTGGGCAGCGGCCGGATGTCGTGGTGCAGCATGCGCCGCTCGGTCGACAGCACGTACTCCCACACGAGCGCGCCGTCCCAGTCGAGTTCGCGGATGCGACCGCCGATGCCGCCGCCGAAGAACACCGGGTTGTCGTCGACGCGCGAGAGGAACACGACGTGGCCGTCGTCGCGCAGGTACGTCGACAGCGGCGCGAAGCCGTGGTCCCAGCGGTGCGCGATCTCGCCTTGCATGTCGAGCAGGAAGATCGTGCCCGAGCGCAACGGCGCCATCAGCGTGTAGCCCGCGAATCCGGCCGGCGCGGGCACGGTGAGTCCGCGCGGCGGCTCGGGCTCGGGCGCAGTTTGCGTGGGAGTCGGCGCGGT
>CAYHRR010000027.1:0-16440 GCA_964358875.1 uncultured Planctomycetaceae bacterium
TCAAGCGCGACAAGAACAAGCTCGTCGAGGACGAGGTGCTGTTCCCGTTGGTGCTGAAATCGATCGGCCGCCACGGCAGTCCGAGTTCGATCGACGTGCTCAGCGAGGATCCGTTTTCGCAACGCGCCTACGCGACGGTGCAAGCGCGCGTGATGGCGCTCGGCAACATCCGCAGCGTCGCTTCGGTCGAGGCGTTGATCTCGATGGCGCAGCTCGTCGGCCAGCACAAGATGGACGGCGTGCGCTCCGAGTTCCGCGTCGCGCTCGCGCGTTTGACGGGCCGCGATCTCGGTCCCGCGCCCGAGCCGTGGTTCGCGTGGTGGCGCGACAACAAGAAGGGCCTCGAGATTGCCAAGGAAGCGCCGACGCTCGAACCCGCGCTGCAAAAGCAGTGGGAGCGCTATTGGGGTCTCGGCGACAAGGCCAAGGAAGGCGAAGGCGGCGAAGGTCGCGGCCGTAAGCGCGGCGGCGACAAAGGCGGCGGCGACAAGGGCGGTGGTGAATCAGGCGGTGGCGAGCGCAAGGGCGGCGGCTGAGCGCTTGCGTCGCAGATCGATTGCGAATCCGAAGGCGCCGCCGCGTTCGTGAATCGAGCTTCAGCACGTCGCAGCGCGAACTCACCTGTGCAGTTGTTCGTGCGGCGCATCCCGGCATCGAGGACCGTGGGCGTCGAACACTCAGCGGACCTCGGCCGACGCGTACTGCTCGCCGCAATCTGAGTGATGAACCGGACTCACCGCCGGGCGGCGCGGGTCGTTGGCTAATCGCAGCGCACCGACGACGGACGAGGCATGCAGGATGAACAACCTCGACCAGCCCAGAATCGCACCGAAAAACCGGCGTCCTACGCGCGCAGGATCTTCTCCATGGGCCTGCCCTTGGCCAACTCATCCACCAGCTTGTCCAGGCGCCGAATGTTCCGCATCAGCGGGTTCTCCAGCTCCTCGATGCGAACTCCGCAAATGACGCCGGTGATCTTGCCGGCGTTTGGATGAAGCGCCGGCGCCTCGCTGAAGAAGGTCTCGAAGCTCGTTTTCCGCCGGATCTGCTCCGCCAGCGCGTGCGCGCTGTAGCCCGTCAGCCAGCAGATGACCTCGTCAACCTCCTTCTTCTTGCGCCCCTTCTTCTCCGCCTTTTGAACGTAGTGGGGATACACGCTCGCAAACGACATCGCGAAGATCCGGTGCGTTTCCATGGCTTCCTCGGAGCGAGAACGGTCGATCCGTCGCGAGTGTAGTTCGCACTCGCCGCTCGGGCGACGCGCGACGACTCGCTCGCCGTGATCCGTTCGGCGCATTTCATCGTCGCCGCACTTTTTCGCTGCGAGCGCACAGCATCGATCGGTAGCGCAGGCAGCTAGTCGCGGATAGCGAGCGCTTCTTCCGCGGCGTGCCACAGGTGGCGCGCGTGATCGAGGATTTCCCAGCGACCGTCGTCGGCGACACCGAGCGCGTTGAACACTTCGGACGAGGCCAAGCTCTCGTAGCCGGCGTCGTCTGCGGTCGAAAGCAACAGATCGATCTGCTGCGCGAGGAAGGCGAGGGCTGCGGCGCGGCTCTCGGTCGTGTTCGAGGCGAAATCGTGATGGCAAGCGATCACGTCCGTCATCTCCTTCGGCAGTTTCCAGGCGAGCGCCATCACGCCACCGGCGTGCTCGTGGAATTCACGGAACACGCGGCGCACGACGGCGGGCGTGATTTCGTCGGCGCTGCGCATTTCGCCCTGCAACACCGTCAGCAGTGCGAGTTTGCCGAGGTCCTGGAGCAAGCCGATGACGTGCGCTTGCTCCGGTTCGAAGCCGAGCACTCCGCCGATCGCCTTCGCGATGCGCGCCATCGACTGCGATTGACGCCAAGTCTCCTCGGCATACACGGTGAGCACGCTGCTCTGCGCGAGATCGCTCTTCATCACCGCCGAATACAGCGCGCTGCGCACCGAACGCAGACCGATGCGCATCACGGCTTGCTGCAGCGACGTCGCGGGGAACTTCATCGAGTACATCGCGGAATTCGCGATGCGCAGCATCTCGCCGGTCAGCAGCGGATCGCGCTCGACCACGGCGACGAGATGGCGCACTTCGGCCGTCGGGCGATTCGCGACCGCGAGCGCGGCGATCGCCGAAGTCGGCAGCAACGGAAATCCGAAGCGACCGGTCGCGATGCGCGCACGGATGCGCGCGACCAACTCTTCCTGCGCCGCCGTGAACGTTTCCGACTCGTCGCCGTCGCGGTCGAGGTGACCGACGCCGGGTGCGTGCGGTTGGGGCAGCGCGGCGTCCGGCTCGACGTCGACGCTTTCAGACGGCTCGACGTGCGCGCTGGGGGCGCGCAGTGCAATCCGTTTCGCTTTCGGCGCATCGCTGCCGACGAGCCGGTGAATCCAGGCAAGCAGGCTCATAAGGGGACAGTCGCTGATCGACCAAAGTCGGCGCACCGGTGCAGCCGATCTCGAAGCTCGCGATGTGCGATGGCGGAAAGACTTTCCCGGCGTCCATAATCCGCCGCCTCGCGCCATGACCGCCCCCTCGAAGTCAGCGTCGACCGCAGCCGCCGTACCGCGCTTGTGCGCCGTGTTCCTCGGCGCCGCGCGTTCGTCGGCGCAAATCGTCGCAGCGATCGGGCGCGTGCCGCGCGAACTCGCCGCGCGTGTCACCGAGATCACGGTCTTGCTCGACGCAGAAGACGCGAGCGTCGTCGCCGATGAACTCGAAGCGCTCGGTCGCGAATTGCCGAACCTGCGCGTACACCGCGATCCGCGCCGTCACGGTCACGGCGGGCGACGCAAGATCGCTTTCGAGTACGCGTTGCAGCACGGCTTCGACCACGTGGTCGTGCTCGAACCCGACGAACGCTTCGTTCCCGAACGCCTCGGCGAGCTTTGGGACGTCGCCGTGCGCGACGGCGCCGGCATGGTGATCGGCGCGCGCGCGTCGAGCCTCGGTTCGCGCGCGCTCGACGCGCTGCTCGGCCTGCAAGTGCACGACTACGCCTCGCCCTTTCGGATGATCGCCTGCGCGGTCCTGCAGCGCATCCCGTTCCTGCTCAACAGCGACGATCGCGCCTTCGACGTCGAGCTGCTGATCCAATGCCGCGCGCTCGGCGTCGTCGTGCGCGAGGTTCGCGTGGAATCGAGCGCCGACGCGAGTTGGTCGAGCGCGCGCGCGCTGTCGATCGCACTCGGCTATCGCGCGCACCAACTGCACCTCACGCGCAACGGTCGCTACTTCGTCGACCACGACGTGCACTACTCGCTGAAGCACCACCCGTCGAGCTCGCACATGCAGGTGCTCGACGCGTTGCGGCCGGGGAGTTTGGCGCTCGATCTCGGCTGCTCGCAGGGTCTGCTCGCCGCGCCGCTCGTCGCCAAGGGCGTGCGCGTCGTCGGCGTCGACATGCGCGCGCCGTCGACGGTTTCGAGCGCGTTGGAGCGCTACTACCAACGTGACTTGGAGCAGCCGCTCGAGCTTCCAGAGCAACGCGTCTTCGACTACGTCGTGTGCAGCGACGTCATCGAGCATGTACTGCACCGCGAGGAACTGCTGCGCAGCGTGCGCCGCTATCTCAAGCCCGACGGTCGCCTGCTGATCTCGACTCCGAACATCGCGATCTGGTTCTATCGCTTGTCGTTGCTCGTCGGACGCTTCGAGTACGGACCGCGCGGCGTGCTCGACCACACGCACGTGCACCTGTACACACGCGCGACTTTTCGACGCGAGATCGAGAACGCCGGCTTTCGCATCGTGCGCGAACGCGCGACGGCGTTGCCCTTCGAGATCGCGTTCGAATCGACCGGTCGCAGCGGCACGGTGCGTGCGCTCGCGAGCGCCTACCACATCGTCGCGCGCGCGTGGCCGAGCTTGTTTGCGTACCAGTTCCTGCTCGAAGCCGAAGCGCGCACCGTGCTCGACGACGCGGCGCGCGCGAGCTAGCCGCCCTTGGTCGACGGCACGAACTTGCGCGCTTCGAGCAGCGCTGCCGAGGTCGGGTCGGCGATGCGCGCGTCGATGAAGAGCGCGCGAAAGCTCGCGATTTCGGCAGCGCACAAGCACACCACGACCACACCGGCCGCGACGCGCGTGCGTCGGTGCTCGCCCAAGCGCAGCGCGCTCCAAGCAAGTCCGACGACAAGAGCGCGTAGCAGCGCATCGACGGCGAGCACGTCGCGCGCGCTCTTCGAGCCGAAGGACAAGCCGGCGATCACGAACAGCGCAGCGAGCACCAAGTACATCGCGAGCGCGTCGTCTTCGCCGTGGCGTCGCCTCCAAACCGCGACGCCGACCGCGCCGATCGCCGCCGCGCTCGTGTACGGCGAAAGCAGCAGCAGGTCGACCACGTAGCGGTGCCACGCGCCGCGCCCGAAGCGTTCCATGTAGTCATTGCGCGGACCGACGAAGGCTGCGCTGAAACTTCCGTCGGCGCTGGCCCACGCGACGAATCCGACGAACAACGGGACGACGACGACCAGGGCGACACGCGCGAGCGGAACCGCGCGGCGATTCGCGAAGCGTTCGTAGAGAGCGAACACGACCATCGGTGCCACGAGCACGATCGAGCGCTCCTTCAGAACGAGCGCGGCCGCGAAGGCGATGGGGCACAGCACGAGCGCGCTTCGATTCTCACGCTCACGCGCCACGTCGAGGAACAACCACAAGGTCGCGACTTGCGCTGCCGCGCACAGCACGTCCGGCGACTCCGTTCGCGCAAGCCCGAGCGCGAGCGGCGAACACGCCGTCAAAACAGCGACCAGCGCACCGACGTGATCGCCGCAATGCTTGCGCGCGAAAAGGAACTGAACGAGAACGAGCGACGCAAATCCGACGAGCGGCAGCGCAGGCAGCAGTTTCAAGCTCGTGCTCGTCGCACCCGCCGGCAGCGGCGGCACCGAGGTTCGCGTCCACGCGACGTAGCTGAGCGCCGTCGCGCAGACGCCGAGCGCCACCGCGCAGGCCGCCCATGTCGAACGTCGCGCGCTCACGGCGGCGGTGCTCCGTTGATCGTGAACAAGCCGCGCACTGCGCCGAGCACGTGCGTCACCGGGTCGTTCGTCTGCCAGTGCAGCCAAAACAGCTTGAAATCAGCGAAGTCGAGGCAGCACAAGCCCGCGACGAGCGCGGTGCACAGCACGCGACCGACCAACCGACGTTTGGAGTCGAAGAGTTCCCAAACGAGCACGACAGCGAGCACGCGCAGCGGCGTCTCGAGCACGGCGACGTAGCGCAGGTTCTTGGTGAACAGGCCGAGCACGCCGACTTGGAACGCGTAGACGAGCGACATCGCCACGCCGAGCGTGCCGTACGCGCCGCTTCGCCAACGCACGAGCACGACACCGATCGCAGCGAGTCCGAGCAGCGTCGGCCAAGGCGACATCAAGAGTTCGTCGATCGGATAGCGATACCAGCCGCCGGAACCGAAGGCGATCGCGTACTCGTTCGAGGCCGGCGAAAGCAGCACGATGCGCAGCGTGCGCCACAACGTGTCGACATCGCCGGCTGCGAAGATCCACAGCACGCCGCTGACGACGATCGGAACGATCAAGAGCGCAGCCGTCGCGGCGATCGGCACGTCACGCTTGCGGTGAAAGCGCTCGACGGCCGCGTAAACCGCGAACGGCAGCGCGAGCAGCACCGCGATCTCTTTGGTGGCGATCGCCGCGCTGAACGCGATGGCAAAGGCGAAACCGCGCCGGCGACGCTCGGGCGCGCGCACGTATTCGATGAACAGCCAAACGCACAGCGCTTGCGACAGCGAGATGAAGCTGTCGGTCAAGGCCAAGCGCGCGAGTCCGAGTTGCAACGGCGAGAAGGCGACGAGCGCCGCGCACAACAGGGCTTTCCAGCTTTCGAACCAGCGTTTCGCGAACACGTAGGTCAGCGCGATCAACGCCAGGTGCGCGGCGAGCGACAAGTACGAGAGCGACGTGAAGCTCGCGCCGAAGAGGCGTGACCACAGCGCGCTCACGGCGATGAAGCCGACGCGGCTCGGCGGCGGGAAGATCCAGTGCCGTTCGTCGCCGAGGTAGAAGCGAAACAGATCCGGGAAGGCGCCGAGGCCTTTCGTGCCGACTTCCTGCATGTAGCGCAGGTAGTAGCCGTCGTCGGAATCCGGCTGGTAATTGACCGCGCCGAGCGTCGGCAGCAGTGCGCGCCACACGAACACGATCAGCGCGATCACGACGGCCCACGCGCCGATGCGCGTCACTGCGCCGGTACCGGCCACGCCATTGCTCGGTGCTTCTCGATCCATCGCGCCGCCGCAGATCTTGCGCGGAGCGCGCGCAGCCCTCAATCTCCGTGCGCATGAAGTTCGGAGCTCTCGCCGCAGCGTTGGTGATCGCGTTCGGCGCGCAAGCACCGCAGCGCCTTCCGCTCGACAGCCTGCCTGCGGAACTCAGCGCATCAGCGCCCTTCGGATTGCCCGCGGAAATCCCGGTGCCGCTCGACAATCCCTTCAGCGCGGCCAAGCTCGCGCTCGGGCGCAAACTGTTCTTCGATCCGATCCTGTCGCTCGACCGCAGCATCGCCTGCGCGTCGTGCCATCAACCCGAGCACGGCTTCGCCGAGCCCGCGCGACTTTCGAGCGGCGTCGGCGGCGCGCTGACCCAGCGCAACGCGCCGAGCCTGTTCAATCGCGCGTTCGGCGAGCGACAGATGTGGGACGGCAAAGGCGCGTCGCTCGAACAGCAAGCGCTGCTGCCGATCGAGAACGAACTCGAGATGGCCTTGCCGCTCGATGTCGCGCTCGAACGCTTGCGCGCCGACGCGCAGTACAGCGAGCTCTTCGCGACGGCCTTCAAAGACGGTGTGACGCGCGACAACTTGGCGCGCGCGCTCGCGACCTTCGTGCGCCGCTTGACGTTCGGCGACAGCCCCATCGATCGCTTTCGGACGGGCGAGGTCGCGATGATCACGCAGCAGGAACGGACAGGCATGTGGCTGTGGGAGAGCCGCGCGGGTTGCTGGAAATGTCACAGCGGTCCCAACTTCACCGACGAGGATTTTCACGCCACCGGCATCGGCGTGCAGAGCGGCGAGCCCGAGCCGGGACGCGCGGCGATCACGGCCGACGCCGGCGATCGCGGCAAGTTCAAGACGCCGACTCTGCGCGGGCTGACGTTGACGGCGCCGTACATGCACGACGGGAGCCTGGCGACGCTCGAGGAGGTCGTCGATTTCTACGCGCGCGGCGGGAACCCGAACTCGGCGCTCGACAGTCGGCTCGCGCCCTTCGAAGCGACGCTCGAGGAGCGCGCCGCGCTCGTGGCCTTCCTGAAGGCGCTGTCGCGCAGCGGACCGCCGCCCCAGGCGCGCTGAGCGCGTGTTTTTTGCGCGGCCGCCGGCGAAACCTCGGCCGCAGCGGCGTGTTCGAGCGTGGGTCCGAAACCCAGGCGAACCCCATGAAGTCGAAGATCCTTCTCAGTGTCGGCGGCGTGTTCCTGCTCGCGAGCGCGGCTTTTGCGGCGACGCAAGGCCTGCGTCAGCACCACGACGGGCGCGTCGGCGGCGCCGGACTGCGCGGTCGCTTCGAGCGCCTTCAGCGTTCCGAGCAGCGTCTCGCCCAGCCTCGCATGAATCGTCAGCGCGGCGAGATCGCGCGGCGCCTCGGCGTCACCGACGACCAGCGCGCCTTGGCGAAGTCGATCGCGCAACAACTGCGACCGCTCGCCGATGCGCTGCGTCCGCAGGCCAAGGAAATCGCCGCTCGCGCGCGCGCCGCCGCACGAAGCGGTGATCGCGCCGGCGCACGCGCGATCATCGAGTCCGAACTCAAGCCGTTGATCGAGAGCGCGCGCCTGCAAGCGCGACCGCTCGTGCAGCCGCTGATCCAGACGCTGAGCGCCGAACAACGCGCGAAGATCGAAGCCTTCGTCGCCGCGCGCGGTCGCACCTTCGACGAAAACAAACTCGCCGATCGCATCGCCTTGCGCCTCGCGCGCCTCGGTCACGCCACGCGCAGCGGCGGGCGCAAGTCGCGCTGACTCCGGCAGCCAACGCACAGAACGGCTCACAGGAGCCTCGGAGGATCGCGCGGTTAGCTCCTGACGCGGTCCTCCGCTTTCGTAGCCGGACCCTGCGCTACGCGTAGTTCGCCGGGAACATCTCGCGCTCCACGGCTTCGATCGCGATGTGCAGGATCTTGATGTGGATCTCCTGGATGCGATCCGAAGTCTGCGCGAGCGGCACGACGATCGGGATGTCGACGAGCGCGAGCATCTTGCCGCCGCCCTTGCCGAGCAAGGCGACGGTCGCGACGCCCTTGCGCTTCGCCGCTTCGATCGCGCGGATGCAGTTGGGCGAGTTGCCGCTGGTCGACATCAACACCAGCAGATCGCCGGGTTTGCCGAGCGCTTCGACTTGGCGCGCGAAGACTTCGTCGAAGCCGAAATCGTTGGCGATGCAGGTCAACTGGCTCGGATCGCTGAAGGCGACGGCGGCGAGTGCTGCGCGGTTGCCGCGAAAACGACCGGTCCATTCTTCGGCGAAGTGCATCGCGTCGCACATGCTCCCGCCGTTGCCGCAACTCATCAGCAACCCGCCGCGGCGCAGCGTTTCGGCCGCTGCGCGAGCGAAGCGCTGCACTTGGGTCATCGAGTCGGGCGCCGCCAAAAAGGCCTGCAGCGTGGCGAGCGCTTCGTCGAAGGAGGCGCGGATCGGATCGCGTTGCGTAGTCATGTCGTGATTGTCGGATGAAACGACCCGCCGCATCAACGACGGAGTGCGGAACGACGGAGTGCGCGCAGCGCCGGTCGATCGAGCGCGATAGCGAGAGCTCCCTGGACGTGCGCGGGCGAAGCGTCGACACTGCTGCGCCGCACGGGCGCGCCATGAAGAAACTGATGCCGATCCTCCTGCTCGCCGCCGCCGTGGCGACGGGTTACGTCGTGTACCGCACGCAAGGCCCGACCTATGTCGCGCCGAGTCTCGCCGCACAGGAGACGATTCCGGCGCGGCTCGCCGCGCAGCCTGGAAGTGACGAAGTCGTGCGCGTGCTCGACATCGACGGGCTGTGCGACTGCGGCGGATGCCGCGGCAAGCTGTACCGCGCGCTCGTCGAAGTCGCCGGCGTGCGCGCGGGAGCCGTCGACAGCGCCGGTTGCGTCAGCGCGATCGTGAGCAAGGACTTCGACGCCGCCGCGCTCGCGAAGGCACTCACCTTCGGTCAATACGTCGCTCACCTCCGGCCCTGAAACGAGTCGTCGCCATGCTCGAAGTCGCCGTCGTCGTGTTGTCGCTCGCGCTCGTCGCTGCCGTCGTCTGGATCGCGCGCCTGTCGACCGAACGTGCGCAGCTCGCCGGCGAGCGCGCGCAACTGGCGGGCGAGCGCGACCTCGCCGCGCAACGGCTCGCGGATGCGGCGAAGAACGAGGCACAGCTGCGCGAGAGTTTCCAAGCGCTCGCCGGCGATGCGTTGAGCAAGAGCAGCGCGCAGTTCCTGCAACTCGCCGAGCAAAAGTTCGCCGCGCGCGACGCAGCAGCAGCCGGCGATCTCGACAAGCGTCGCACCGCCGTCGATCAACTGATCCAACCGATCGGCGAGGCACTGAAGAAGACGCAGGAAGAGCTGCGCAAGCTCGAGACCGAACGTCAAGCCGCCTACTCGGGCCTCAAGCAGCAAGTCGCCGCGATGCAATCGGCGAACGTCGACCTGTCGAAGGAAACACAGAAACTGTCCCAGGCGCTGTCGAAACCGCACGTGCGCGGCGCCTACGGCGAAGTGCAACTGCAGCGCGTCGCCGAACTCGCCGGCATGCAGGCCTACTGCGATTTTGCGACGCAGGAGAGCGTGCGTGATTCGCTCGGCAAGCTGCAGAAGCCCGACATGGTCGTGAAGCTGCCCAACGAGCGCGTCATCGCGGTCGACGCGAAGACCAACATCAGCGCTTATCTCGACGCTCAGAACGCGAGCACGCCGGAACAGGCCGAGGAACACCTCGCGCGTTTCGCCAAGCACGTCGTCGAGCAGGCGCAGGCGCTCGGCAAGAAGGGCTACTGGAGCAACTACGACGCTCCCGAGTTCACGGTGATGTTCATCCCCGGCGATCAGTTCATCGATGCTGCGCTGCAACGGCGACCGGACCTGATCGAGCTCGCGGCCAACGCGAACGTCGTGCTCGCGAGTCCGTCGACCTTGATCGGATTGCTGCGCGCCGTCAGCGTTGGTTGGCGCGAGAAGCGCTTCAGCGAGAGCGCGGAAGTGCTGCAGAAGCTCGGCAAGGAACTGCTCGAACGCTTCGGCGGCGCGCTCGGGCACGCGGACAAGGTCGGCACGTCGCTTCGTCGCGCGGTCGACGACTACAACCAGTTCGTCGGTTCGGTCGACGCGCGCGTGATGCCGACATTGCGCAAGTTCGAGGAGGCGGGCGCGAAGGGCAAGGAAGCGATCAAGGAGCTGACTCCGGTCGACAGCGCAACGCGCCGCAGCCTGAACGCGCTCGCGCTTCCCGAAGCGAAAAGCGCGACGGACGCATGAACGTCTCGTCGCCGCAAGCGCCGCCGAAGCCGCCGGACGCGTTGCCGCCGCCGCTGTCCGACGACGACCGGCGCCGGGCCGAACTGCGCGACAAACTCGGGCTCGCGCTGATCGTGCTCGGCATCGCCGGCATCCTGTGGGGTGTCTTTCACTTGCTCGACGCGCTACCGAAGCCCGAGTCGCTCGACTTCGCGCACCGCACGACCGACTTCGAAAATCGCAAAGTCGTGCACGACGAGTTTCTTCCGACCGTGTGGCGCGCGCTGCTCGGCCTGGCGGTCGCGCTGTTCGGTGGTCACACACGTCGCAAAGCGCAACACGATCTCGGCCGCGGCGACTGACGCTTCGCGTTCGACGTTTGGCGGTAGCGAGCGCGGCGTCGAGCCTTCGTGGGTTCGCCTTGTTCCGCAGCCGAACGCATGTTGGGTTCGAGTCCGGGTCCTGATGAGGCAACGCAGCAAGGATGCTGCGTGGGCCTAGGCGACAGCCCAAGCCACCCGAGTCCAAGCAGCGCCGACCGGAAAACGGCCCCTAGCCACCCGGGGAGGCCCATATATTTCACCGGCCCGAAATATTTCGTGATCACGAAATGTTTGGCCGACACAATCTCGTACCCAGCGCTGGGGGTGCAGCCTGCCACTTTGCGTGCCTCGACGACGAGCCGCACCCTGCACCCTCGCTCCCCGCAGCAGACCCGACGAGCCGTCATGACCTTCGAACATCGATCTGAAAAGCACCTCGAAGATCTCCTGCGACGTGCACTCACCGACCGAGGCTTCACCGTCCAGGGTGCGCACTTCGGCAGCCACCAAGAGCCGGATCTAGACGTGTCGTTCGAGGGTCGCAGATTCGTCATCGAGACGAGGGCTGCAGGACGCAACCGTGCCGACGTGCTTCACGGCCTGATGGCAGCCGCCATGATCCAGGCGCGTCGCTACTCGAGTTGCATGGACGACGCGGTGCCGCTCCCCGTCGTTGCGGTTTCGAACTTGAGCGATCGTGCTGTTTCAACGGTCGCCGAATTCATGTCACGCGAGGCGCCCGAGTCTGCATGGGGATTGCTCGATCGCAGTGGGCGTCTCCACTTGCGCGGTGTTCCCGGCATCAAGTCGGAAAGAGTCACGCGGCAGCGATCGCAACCACGTGCTCCGACTCAGCACGAGTTGGATCCGTTCACAGACCTTGGCCAGTGGATGGCAAAGGTGCTCGTCGCGGCGCAACTCCCGGCGACATTGATTTCAGCCCCGCGTGCCAAGCTCTCGCGCGCACGGCACCTCGCGTTCGCCGCCGACGTATCGGAACCTACGGCGGCGCGTTGGACGAAGCTGATGCGCAATCAGAGTTTTCTCGACGACACCGGACGGCTTCGAATTGTCCGCGCGCGCGAATTTTTCGAGCGCTGGCGGCGCGCGGTCGGCGCCGTGCCGAGACGAGAAGTGCCCGTGCGCTTTTCTCTTCCGATCGGCGCGCCCGACGCTCAGCTGTGCCTCGCGCTCTCGAAGTACCCGCACGCGCTCGAATTCAAACCCGATCCCAACTCCTCCCACGAGGGCTGCACAACCATCGAATGGAAGGGAGTACCTCGCGCATGTCTCGCCTTGTTCGAGGCGACGGCAGCACTCGGACGCGGTCATGTGCTCGGCGCTCCCGTGCATTTCTATTTGGAGTCCGTGACCGAAGAGAACCTGCGCCGCTTCGGACTGGAGCGCGCCGGCCCGGACACTGCGCAGTTGCGCGTCATCGAACCCACCTGGCCCGAAAGCGTGTTTCGCGCCGCGGTGCGCGTTCAAACCCGCCACGGCCTGTTTGTGCCTGCGTGCGACATCGTGCAGACCTGGCTCGACATCTCCGATCATCCGGTGCGTGGTCGCGAACAAGCGGCTGAGATCGAGCGTGATGTGCTGACGAAGTGGGTCTTCACGGAGCCTAGCGATGGCTCACGACCCTGAGCTCGAACTCGTCGTGCGCCTCGCGCGCGCGATAGCGCCGGAGCGCGACAGCTTTGTGCTCATCGGAGGCGTCGCTCACCAACTGTTCCGTCACGCTCCGATGGCGCAGCAAGTCGACGTTCCTGTTCTCCGAACGTTCGACGCCGATGTCGCCGTGGACTCCGAGTTTCACTCCAAAGCGTTCCGCATCGACGCGCGCCTGATGGAGTTCGGATTTCGCGAAGAGTTGCGCGGCGAGGATACGCCTCCGACGATTCGCTACATCCTCGAGTCCGCGCCGACGCACTACGTGCAGTTCATCGCGCATCGTTCAGGCAACGGCATGAAGCGTGACGGGCGCAGAGACGTGACCGCAAGCGTCGCCGGAGTCGTGGCGGAGAAGCTCAGCCACGTCGATGTCCTCCTGAAATCGCCGTGGACTGTGGAGTTGCGCGAGGAGTATGGCTTTCCGGTCCACGGCGAGCACCTCGAGGTCCGCATCGCGAACGCCGCGTGCTACATCGCTCAGAAGCTGCTGGTCCTCGACAAACGCGACCCGAAGGACCGAGCGAAGGACCTCGTCTACGTCCACGATGCGATCCTCCTGTTCGCGCCGGCGCTCGGGTCGCTCGCTGAACTGTGGCGCCAAGCGGAGGCACCCACGACGAAGCGCGCGCGCAGCGTGGCGGGAATCGCACGGACTCTCGGCGCATCCGTCGGCGATGACGCTCGCAGGGCAGTGCAGCTGCTGCACGGACTGGATCGCGGACACCGCCCGGATGAACGCGGCTTCGTCGCCACGCTCAACGAGGGGCTCACACAGCTGTTCCCTTCGAGATGAAGCGCGCAGCGCGAGACCGTCGCCCGCCATCTACGCGCGCTTCGCGATCAACACATCGAGTTCGCGCTTGAGCGCTGCGAGGATCTCGTCGTAGCTGAAGGCGCCGATGTCGGCGGGGCCGCGCTTGAGGTTGACGAAGTTCGGGCCGCACCACAGGCCGAGGTCGGCGTCGTCGGTTTCGCCGGGGCCGTTCACGCGGCAGCCCATGATCGCGATGGTGAGGTCGTGGGACTTCGCGTAGGCGGTCATGTGCTTGACCTCGGCGGCGAGCTCGATGAAGCGCGCGTTCTCGACTCGTGAGCACGAGGGGCACGCGATGATGTTCAGGCCGTCGAAGAAATTCGGCGGCACCGAGCGAAAACGGCCGGCTTCGATGTCGGCGAGCAGCTCGCGGCCGACCTTAATCTCCAGCCCCTTGTCGTCGAACGGCACCGTCAGCGAAACACGCAGCGTGTCGCCGATGCCGCGCGACAAGAGCTGCTCGAACGCGATGCGCGTCTTGATGATGCCTTCGGGAGGCATGCCGGCTTCGGTGACGCCGAGGTGCAGCGGCACGTCGGGTCGCGCGGCGGCGAAGCGCGTGTTGGCGTCGATGACGAGGCGCGGATCGCTGTCCTTGATCGACACGACGTAATCGCTGAAGCCGAGTTCGTCGACGAGCCGGCAATGCTCCACGGCGCACGCGACGATCGCTCCGACGTGATCGGCGCCGAAACGCTGCTTGTATTCGGGCGCGATCGAGCCGGCGTTGATGCCGATGCGCAGCGCGCAACCGTGCTCGCGCGCGACGTCGACGATGAACGCGACCTTCTCCGCGACCCCGCGCTCCTTCTCGTGATGGTGAAGGTGACCGGGGTTGTAGCGGATCTTGTCGACGTAGGGCGCGACCTTCGCAGCGAGCCGATAGTTCTCCTGCAGATCGACGGAGAGCAACGCCTGCGTCTGCGCGCGGATCTGCGCGAGCGCGTCGACGTCGGCGGCGCTGTCGACAGCGATGCGGATCAAGTCCGCGCCGGCCGCTTCGAGGATGCGCACCTGGCGCAGCGTCGCCGCGACATCGCGCGTCTGCGTCGCGGCCATCGATTGAACGGCGATCGGCGCCGAGCCGCCGATGGCGAGGCGGCGGACGTGGATCGTGCGGGATTTGCGCGGAGGAATCATCGTGCGGGGCGTGGGGCGGAGCATCGTAAGGAGCGCGGGCGCGAGCGTCGCGGGGCCACAAGATGTGGGGGCGCATGGCGTGGCGCTCTACCAGCGGCGAGCGGCGGTCGGCGCGTGCTCACCGTTCGCGCACTTTTTCGGAGAAATGCAGCCCCGTCGGCGCAGCAAGCTGCGGAAGCGACGCGGGGAGTAGGAACACCTCAGGGCTCTCGGACCCGGGCGCATCCCCTCGCTTGCCCGTGTGGTCCATTCATCCCCTCATTGAGGCCCTGGGGATTTTCTCTCCTGGCAACCCTGCCCGCGCGGGGTTGCCCCCTTTAAGGAGACACGCTCCGCTGTCGCGCCATGAAAGCGGGTGTGTTGATCGTCGGCGGCGGAGTGATGGGGGCGTCGATCGCGCTGCACGCGGCGCGCCGGCGCGATCCGCTCGACTCGCCGGTCGTGCTGCTCGAGCGGCGCGCTTTCGGTGCGGGCTCGTCGGGCCGTTCGGGAGCGATTCTGCGCCAGTTCTACAGCGACCGTGAACTCGTCGGCATGGCGCGCGACAGTTTGCGCGCCTACGCGACCTTCGAGACGCGCACAGGACGCGCGATCGGCTTCACGCGCTGCGGCGTGTTGACGATCGCGAGCACGGAGGCGCCCGAGATGCTCGCGCTGCTCGAGCGCAATCTCGGCGTGATGCGCGAGTGCGGCGTCGAGGTCGAGCGCGTCGACGCACGCGCGATGCGTGGGCTCGTGCCGGGTATCGACGTGCGCGATGACGCGCTCGGCGCGTGGGAATCGACGAGCGGCTATGTCGATCCACAGCGCACCGTCGAAGCGTTCGCGGCGCTCGCGCGTTCGCACGGGGCAACGACGCGCACCGGCGTCGAGGTGCGCGGCTTGCGAGTGAGCGGCGCGCGCGTCGTCGCGGTCGAAACGAGCGACGGCGAGTACGCGGCGGAGCAAATCGTCGTCGCCGCCGGGCCGTGGACGCGCGCGTTGCTCGCCAAGGCGGGCGTCGAATTGCCGTTGCGCGTGGTGCGACCGGAACAGCACTTCGTCGCGATGCCGCCCGCACCGCGCGGATCAGCAAGCGCAGGTTTGTCGGGAGCGTTCGACGCGGATTTCGACGCGCGTTTCGCACGTTCGAACGAGCCCGAGCCGGCGCACGCGGTGTTGCTCGACATCGAACGCGGCTACTACACGCGCTGCGAGCCGAGCCTCGGCCGCACGCGCGTCGGCGCGATGGATTACTCGCGCGATCAGGTGCTCGACGATCCCGACGCGCTCGATGAAAGCGTGAGCACGGAGTTTCAGAGCTGGGCGCGAGCGGTGCTCGTGCGGCGTATGCCGACCTATCGCGAGCAGCCCGATCGTGGCGCGCAAGCGGCTTGGTACACGCTGACGCCCGACGCGCAGGCCTTGATCGGGAAGTGCGCGGGCTTCGACAACCTGTTCGTCGCAAGCGGTTTTTCCGGCCACGGCTTCAAGCTCGCGCCGTCGATCGGCGAAGGCGTTGCGCAGATGCTCGACGACGCTCCGATCAGTGCCTTCGACCCGCGCTTCTTCGCCGCCGATCGTTTTGCCGGACGTGAGCGGTCCGCATGGAGCGGCGCGTTCGGGTTGTGACGTCGCGGCGCGTCAGTCCGCGCTCGCCCAATGCTCGATGACGCGTTGCAGTCCTTCGACGACGCGCGCCATGCGTGAGTAGTCGAGTCGCTCGGGCGTGTCTTGCGGCGTGTGGTACCAGCGATAACGGAAGTAGGCGGTGTCGCTCGCCATCAACGCCGGATAGCCCGCGTTCCAGAACGAAAGGTGATCGCTCGACGCGGCGCCGTCGACGAAGCGCGGCAACGCGATTTGCGCCTCGGCGTGGTTGAGAACGTCCGATACCAGGAAAGCGTTCGCGTCCAACGGTGGATCGTCGAAAGTGGTCACCTGGGCGACATTCAAATGGCCGCCTGGTGGAGCATTGGCTCGGGTGAATGGTCACCAGACAAGATCGTCGCCCAGACGCCGTGGCGCCACCAGAAACTGCTCGGTGGCGGTGGCGCATCGCTTG
>CAYHRR010000028.1:0-16366 GCA_964358875.1 uncultured Planctomycetaceae bacterium
ACACGCAACCCGACGCGCTGCTCGATCTCGCGCGTGCCCACGACTTGGCTCGCTTGGCCGCGCGTCGAGGCACTGCTGTTCCCACCCGTGTGGAGCGGCTGCGGTTGCGAGGTGCTCTGACGATGTGGACGACGGAAATCGCTGTGCAGTGCTGATGAACAGGCGCAACCACCTGCCTGGAATTCTCGCCATCACGGTGCTTTCCGTGCTCGTGACCGCATCGGCGTACTGGTTGTGGATCGCGATCCTGCGTCCGTACTTCTTCCCTGACCCGTTCGTCTACTTCAACTTCTGATGCTCGCCTCCTCCGCTTTGTCCGGCACCGCCGACGCGCTGCTCGATCTCGCTCGCGCGCACGACCTCGGCGACATCGCTGCGAAGGTCATCGCGCGCGAACGTTTGTCGCGCGACGACGGCGTGCGGCTCTACCGCTCGCCGCATCTGCACACGGTCGGCGCGCTCGCGAACTACGCGCGCGAACGCCTGCACGGCGACCTCGCGTACTTCAACGTCAACCAGCACGTCAACTACACCAACCTCTGCAACAAGCTCTGTCGCTTCTGCGCGTTCCAGCGCTTGCCCGGACAGGCCGGCGCCTACGTGCTTTCGCCCGAAGAAGCCGCCGCGAAAGTGCACGCGCAACTCGGCGAGCCCGTGACCGAAGTCCACATGGTCGCCGGCGTGTGGCCGAAGATTCCGTACGACTATTACCTCGACCTGCTGCGCGCCGTGAAGGCCGCGCGGCCCTCGATCCACATCAAGGCCTTCACGATGGTCGAGCTCGACCAGATCGCGAAGGTCGCGAAGAAGCCGCTCGCGCTCGTGTTGGAGGAGCTGAAGGCCGCGGGCCTCGGCTCGGTTCCCGGCGGCGGCGCCGAAGTCTTCAGCGAACGCGTGCGCGCGGCGACCTATCACTTGAAGATCAGCGGCGACGAGTGGCTTGCGATCGCGCGCACCGTTCACGCGGCCGGCCTGCGCTCGAACTGCACGATGCTGCACGGCCACATCGAGACGATCGAAGAGCGCGTCGAGCACCTCGATCGCTTGCGTCTATTGCAGGACGAAACGCACGGCTTCCAAACCTACATTCCGCTCTCGTTCCATCCCGAGAACAGCGAGATGAGCGACGTGCCGGGCCCGACTGCGCTCGATGAACTGCGCGAGATCGCCGTCGCGCGCCTGTTGCTCGACAACATCGCGCACATCAAGGCCTACTGGATCTTGATGGACATCCCGATCGCGCAACTCGCGCTCAGCTACGGCGCCGATGATGTCGACGGCACGGTGGTCGAAGAGCACATCTACCACGACGCCGGCGCGACGACGCCGCAGCAAGTGCAGCGCGCCGAGCTCGTGCAGTGGATCCGCGACGCGGGGCGGATCCCGGTCGAACGCGACACGCTCTACAACGTCGTGTGGTCCGCCGATCCCGAGCGCGCGCCCGTCGGCTTGCCGGCGCCGGTCGCGAGTTGATCGTTCAACGACTCACCAGACGCGCGACCAAGCGAACATGGAAGCCTTCGAGCATGTCGTGCGCGTGTACCTCGAGTCCGAGGGCTTCGTCGTCTCGGGAAACGTGAAGTTCCCGGTTCGCCGACAAACGAAGAGACTCGACCGTGTCGAGTTCCAAACTCACGGATATGAGATCGATGTCGTGGCGGCTCGGCGCAACGAACTCATGCTCGGCTCAATTAAGTCGTTCTTCGGATCCAAAGGTGTCGAGCGTCAGGGCTTCAAAGGGATCGCGAATCCATTGCGCAGAACGCACTTCGATGACTACAGGCTCTTCAACGACGCTGACCTTCGGAACGAAATCGTTCGCCAAGCTGCTGAGCGCTACGGGTATGCCGAGAGCCACGTTCGCGTCGCGCTGTACGTCGGCCGCTTCTACGCCAAGGATCGCGAAGCAGTAGAGCGGCACTTGCGATCGATCGTCGTCGGGAAGCACGCGGTTCGGGTCGTCAGCCTCGATGTCTTGGCCCCAAAGCTGATCGAACTGTCGAAGTCCGGCACGTACTCGAACGACCCAGTCGTCATGACGGTGAAGATGCTGCGCGAAGCAAATCTCCTCTCTTCACCGAGCTGACGAGTTTGCCGAGCACCTCCTGAGTCGACGCCTAGCCACAGCCGCGCTAGCCTCCCACCCCTCATGTCCGCCCGCATTCCGATCGACCGCGAACGCGTCGCCGACTTCTGTCGGCGTCATCACATTCGCAAGCTCTCACTCTTCGGATCCGTGATCCGCGACGACTTCACTCCGTCGAGCGACGTGGACGTGCTCGTCGAATTCGAGCCGGGGCACGTCCCCGGGCTCGCGTTCTTCAGCATGGAACGCGAACTCTCCGCGCTGCTCGGTCGCCGAGTCGATCTCAACACGCCCGGCTTCCTCAGCCGCTACTTCCGCGACGAGGTCCTTCGCGAAGCCGAGCCGCTCTATGTCGCGGCATGACGCGCGGGTGACGTTGACGCAGATGCGCGATCATGCGCGCGAAGCGATCGCTCTTGTGGCGAACCGTGCGCGAGTCGATCTCGATCGCGATCGAATGTTGGAGCTCTCGCTGACTCGACTCTTGGAGATCGTCGGCGAGGCGGCCAATCGGGTGCCGAGCGATCAGCGTGCGAAGCATCCCGCGATTCCTTGGGCCGACGTCGTCGGCATCCGCAATCGCATCATCCACGGCTATGACCTCGTCGACCTGGACATCGTTTGGCGCACTGTTCGAGAGGATCTTCCGATTCTCGTCAACGAACTCGACCGCGCACTGGAATGAACATCGCGACGTGGAACACGGTGCCCGACGGCCGATACGAGAGCGAAGTGCCGCGCATGATTGCGAAACTTAGCTTCGTTGGCGCGACGCGCGCGAGCGAGTGACCGCACCAAGTGACCACTCGCAGCGATCTCAAGCGCTTCCTCGTCTGGACTGCGATCTCGATCGTAGTCGTCGTCGTGATCGCAGCCATCGCGCTCTTCGCACTGCGCGCGCACTACGCGAGCGAGCGTGAAGCGGCTATCGCGGCGATTCGCGCGAACGGCGAGCCCTTGGTGCGCGAGGACATTTCGTCGACGCCGCGCGGCTCGGGCGAGGAACCTACGCAATGGCTCGAGGAGATCGGCGAACTCGTCTACGGAGAACCGTCGAGCGCCGAGTTGTCGGAGTGCGCGACGGAACTCGCAGCGCTCGGCGCCGAGGGCCTGCGTCGCGACTACTGGAAGAGCTTCGCTCTCGCCGAACCCGATCCACCATCGCCGTGTCGGGCCGCGATGCTGCGGCGCGATCTCGAGGCTCGAGGCGAACTGCTGCGGCGAGCGCTCGAGGTCGGTCGCTACTCGAGTGTCGACAGCACGGCCGAACTGCGTTCGGTGGAGCCGTTCAAGTCGCTCGGACCGGGCGCGAATGTGCGAGCCGCGTTCGCCGTCGCCAATGTGCTCGGGAGGAGCGCCATCGACAGCGCCGTGCGCGGCGAGAGCGAGATCTGCGTCGAACGCCTGCGCCTCGCGGCGCATTCGACGGAGCTGTTCGCGCGTGCACCGTCGTTGATCGCCTTCTTCGCTCGTTGCGCCGCCATCTCGTCGACGCTCCACCAGCTCCACGCTGCAGCGTTGCTCCTCCCGCGCGACGTCGACTTGTCGCCGCTCGATCGCTGGGCCTCGCTACTGGATCCGAGGGCGGAGCTGCGCCGCGTGCTGATCACCGAACGCGCGCTCGGCAACTCGATCTTCGAGCAGTTGCGGTCGAGCACGAGCGAGGAGATACCGGTCTTCGGGGATGCGCCCGTCTCGGATGCGCTCGCGAAGCTCCGGCTCGATCACGACCAGAGTGAGTATCTGCGTTGCATGCAGATCGGCATCGACGCCGCGAAGAGCTGGGATTTCTCGTTCGTCGAGCGGATTGCGCCACCGTCCTCGTCCGAGGCGGTGACGTGCCTCATCCTCCCCAGGCTGAACGAGCCCGGTCCGGTGGCCGACTTCCTTTCAGCCACCCGCGATCTCGTGCGCGCAACCTTGATCGCCCGGCGCGACGGCGTCGAGGCCGCTCGCGCTTGGATCGCCGCGCAACCGGATCCGTGCGGCACGGCCGGTTACTTTGTGCGCGTCGAGACCGACGGCGTGCTGACGATGTGGTCTGTCGGCGCGAACGGCATCGACGACGGCGGAGTCACCGGCCACACGGCCGATCCGGCCAAGCCGCTGGACATCGTCGCTCGCGTTCGAACTCCGTGACCAGCGCGGCGCGCACCTCTCACGCGCGCATCACCCGAACTCGGTGCGGCGGGCGTCGAGGTTTTTCCGAAGTCACCTGCAACCGATCCGCCTGCGCGGGAGTCGTGAGTGCGACCCACGAAATGAAGGAGGTCGGATGCAAGTCAAGGTTGTCAATCTCCCCTATCGGCGCGAACTCGCGGGCTTCGAGGACGCGGCGCTCGCCCGTTTCCTCGACGGCAAGGATGTCGTGCGCGTGTCGGAGTACTTCTTCTCCGTCGACGATCAGCCGCACCTCGCATGTCTTGTGCAGTGGCAACCGAGTTCGAGCAGCGCATCGAGCGCCGTCGCCGTCGAACGCGCTCCCGCCGCCCCGGCTCGTGCAACGACGCGGACGCGGCGCGCTCGCGCGAATCCGGTCGCGCTCGACGGCGCAGGTGCGAAGCTCGGAGCGGCGCTGCGTTCGTGGCGCGCCGGGCGGGCGCGCGAACTCGGCGTGCCGGCCTACCGCGTGCTCACCAACCGCCAACTCGACGCGCTCGTCGAGAAACGGCCGCAGGTCACCGAGGAACTGCGCGCGATCGAAGGCTTCGGGCCCGCGACGGTGACGACGCACGGCGAGCACTTGCTCGCGTTGATGCGCGGCGCGGCTCTCGACTAGCTCGGTTCAGCCGGAGCGCGCGCGAATCGGCTGCTGCAAATCGAGGTTGGCGCGGAAGATCAACTCGAGCATTTCCGCCTTCTGTTCGCGGAAGCGTGCTTGGGCTTCGAGCCCTTGAACCTCGCGGTAGCCGGACGCGAAGCCGTTTTCGGCGTGCTCGGCGTCGCGCACGCCGGCGAGCATCAGGTCTGCGTCCTCGAGCGTCGTCAGCAACTGCGCGAGACGGCGCTCGAGGCGCGCACCCTCGACATCGGAGCGCCGCGAATGCTCGGCCAGCGACGCGGCCCGCTCTTTGGCAAAAAGCTCCAGCAACTCGGCCGCGACGATGCGCGCCGACGGACCGTTGTTCACACGCGCGGCGGCGGCGTTCGACAGCTGCGGAAGCGCATCGAGCAAACGAGCCTGAGTGCGCAAACGCAGCGTGTGCCAGCGCTCCGGATCGACCGGCCACGTCGTCGCGCGCTCTAGGTCCTCGGCGAATCCGCGGCGCGCGACGAGCGCGGCGCGCAGACGCGACAACTCCTCGTGGACCTCGCGTCGATGGTTGTCGAGGCGCTCGCGCAAGCGCTGCGTGCGCTCGAAGTTGTCGAGCATCTTGGCGAGACGCTGCTGCGTTTCCCATTCGAGCGCGCCGCGGCCACCGCCGTTGGAGACGTGCGTTTCGTCGTACGCGCGCCGCACGAGTCGCTCGAGGTCGCCGAGGTCGATCTGCACGCTGCGCGGAAGCTCGGAACCGTTCCGGTCGTCCGGCGCGCGCAGTTCCTCGGCCGGCGCTTGTCGCAGGTCGTCGTTCATGGCGCGCGGATTCTCGCACCGCGCGCGCGAATCGGCTAGCTCGCTGTGGTCGAGAGACGCGCTACCGGAAGGAGCGCATGCGTAGTGCGCACGGCGCGCAGCGCGCTTCGCGAATGAGCGCGTACCGCTCGCAACCGACCTGTCGGGCCGACGTGCCCGAACATGGAAGCGGCGCGGCGCGAAACGACCGTGCGTTCGCGGCAGCGAGTTCGCGAAAGGGCGCGCCTAGCGCCACGCGCTGTCAGCCTGTCCGTCCGCGCTCCAATCGCCGGCGAAAAATCCGGCGCCGACGAAGCCAGCCGCACCGCGCTCGAGCAATTCCGTGCGTCCGACGATCCAGTCGGGGAATCCTGCACCTGAAACGAAGTACGGGAAGTGGTTCGTGGAGCGCAGCCCCGCCAGGCCCGTGCCGGCGACGATTCCGATCGACTGCGCTGCGTCGTGGCCCGGCACTACGGCGAGCGCGCACAGGTCCGCGCCTTCGACGCGCCGGGCTCCGACGCGCACGCTCCCGCGCGCGACGTCGAAGGCGTCCGTTGCGACAAGGGCCGTCCAAGCGGCATTCATCTCGCGATGACCGTAGAGGACGAAGTTGCACTCTTCGGTGGCGCGCCCGAGCTTGCCCGCGAGCAAGTCGTCGTCGCGCAACACGCGCGGCGAGGCGTTGCCGCGATAGCGAAACGTCTCGGCGTCGAAGCGCGCCTTGGCGAGCGCCCAGGCGTTCTCCTCGACGCTTCCGTGCGTTCCGTAGACGAGCACGAAGCTCCTGCGAAACGCCGCCTTGAATCCGCCGCAGCGCAGCGGGTTCTTGTGGCGCGCATCGATTTCGTCAGCGGCCGCCCACGCGCCGTCCGCCGCGCGTCGGAACCAAAGGTCGCCACCGAGCGCGTGCCGTCCGAGTTCCTGACCGTCGAGCGCGATTTCGAGTTCGCCCTCGGTGCCGAGGCCCGCGACGGCCTCGGTCGTCACCGGCTCGGCCGCGCTCCAATCCGTGTTCGTCATCGAGAACTGCACATCCGCGACGTTTTCGGTCGTCACCGCGACGCGACGCTTCGCCACATCGCACTCGGCGCGCACGTGGGACGGCGCGAGCCACACGCGCTGCGCTTGAATCTCGACCCACGCGCTGCGCGAACGCACTCCGAGATCCACGCTGCGAAAGTCGACGATGCGCTGCTCGGTGCTCGGCGCCGACACGCGCGCCTTCAAGAACTCGATCAAGGGCGCCCAGTCGACGCACTCGTTGCCCCACCAATGCCCGGCGCCCGGACGCTCGTAGTAGGCGAAGTCGGCGTGAAACTTGGCGAGCGCCTCGCGCATCTTGCGCGCCTCGCTCACCGGCACGTTGTCGTCCGCGTCGCCGTGTAGGACGTACACGCCGCGGCCTTCGAGATTGCGCTCGAGCAACGTCGTGCGGCTGACGTTGCACGCGCGGTGCAGCACGGCCTCCAACGGATCGCTCGGCACAGCGGCGTCGACGCCCATGTAGCTCCAAAAATCGCTCCAGCCCGCGCTCGGCGCGATCGCCGCGAACAGATCCGCGTGCTGCACGCCGACGTTCCAAGTGCCGTGACCGCCCATCGAATGTCCGGTCAAGTACGTGCGCTGCGGATCCGTCGCGAACACGCGCTGCGCATCCGCGAGCACCTCGAGCGCGTCGAGTCGCCCCCAGTCCTCCCAATCGAATCCGTAGGGCCGGCGGTTCGTCGGCGCGATCACGTAGGCCCAATCCTTCGGCGCATAGGCCGCCGCTTGGCTCGTCGCTTCGACGCTCGCGCCGTGAAGCGAGAGGATCAGCGCGCAACCGGCACGCACCTGCGGCGGCGGGACGACGGCGTAGTACTGCACGCTGCCGTCGACGGCACTGACGAAGGTGCGCTTGTGCGTTTGGTTGGGCTCGCGCACGGCGAGCTCGAAGGCATCGCTATGCAAAACGGTGTCGCGCGCGTCGAGCAGTTCGAGCGACACGCGCAATGCGTCGCGCGTCAACTCGCTCGGCGGCGTGAATGCGACGCGGCACTTGCGCGACTCCAGCGGCTCGAATTCGGGCAGCGCGGTGACGCATGTCGGTGCACCCTCCACCGTCGCGCGCATGCGCAACCCCACACGCCGCACGAGCGTCGCGTTGGTGACGACAAGGCCCAAGTTCGGCGAGTAGCGCGTCGCGTCGAGCATGCCGCCGCCGCGCAGCAGATCCGGAACCGTGCGGTCGCGCTCCTCGATGAACAACGGCGCCGGCGCCGCGCTCCACACGAGGCGCGGACGGCCGCGCGAGACCTTGCCCAGCACTTCGTTGTGCCCGGCGTGCAAGGCGATCGGCGTGCGCAGATAGCCGAGCTGATAGACGTCCCCTGCCCGCGGCGCGCCGTCGGAAACCACGTAGGAGAAACCGCTCGGTTCGAGCAACACGACTTCGTCGCGCTCGCGCTCGAACTCGATGAACACCCAGCCGCCGACCGGCGCGCCTTCTGCGATCGAGCCGTCGGCGTCGACGGTGGACGCGCGCCAACTGTGGGTCACGCCGTCGGATCCGAACAACGTGTCGCCGACATGCGCAGTCACCGCATTTCCGCGCGCGAGCACGCCGAGCAGCGCATCCGAGAACACCGCGGTACGCCCCCCGCGACCGACGGAGTCGAGCACGAGAGCGCGGGTCGGTCGGGGCAACTCGAGCGAACCTTGGGCGAACGCGACGCTGGAGCTGAACAACGCAACGACGAAGGTGATTCGGCGCATAGTCGCGCCAAACTAGCGAGGCCCGTTCGAAGCACAACGAGTCGAGTCCCGCGCGATCCGTGCGGCGCGCTGTGCTCGCCATGAAAGCGCTCGCGGAAAGCGCAGATCGATCGAGCGCGCCTTGGCGCCGAACCGAGCCGCCGCGCACAATGCACGCGTGGCTCGCCAAGATTCCAAGCACGTATGGATTTCGCGCGGCGCTGGACTGCGCTGGTTGGGCGCACTCACGCTCGGTTGGATGGCACTGTGCGTCGCCGCGTACTGGGGAACGAAGTCCGTCGGCGATGCGCGCGCTCGAGCTGCGCTGCAACGCTTGCGCGACTCCGGCGCCGCCGTGTTGCCCGAGGACCTTGCGGCCGCGCCGCAGCGCCAAGGAACTCCGGCAACCGTTTGGATCGCGCGCTTCGAGGCCTTGGAGCAGGACAAGGCGCGCGCTGCGCGCGTCGGCTTTCAAGGCTTCGACGGCATGGGCCTCTCCACCTCCGTGTTCGCTCCCGGTCCGGGACGCGTCTACTACGGCGACGACTCGGAACTCGACGTAGCTCTGCGCGAGGCGCCCGAAACGAAGGAGCTCAGCGAGCTATGCGCAGGACAAGTTCTGCGCTTTTTTTGGGCGATCGATCACGCGCTCGACGATCCCGCCGTCGCGAGCGAGCGGCGCGATGCCTTGCTTTTCACGCTGCGCTGGATCGGCGCGCACGATCAAGCCGCGCTCGACTTCGCACGCACGGCGTGCGCTGCGGCGCCCGCGGGCATCGAGGAGCTCCTTGAACTTCCGCGCGAGGGCATGCCGTGGCTTCCGCACTACCCGTTCGACGCGCTCGACGGCGTGACCGTGCAGCTCGCCGCGCTCGCGCGGCTCCAGGCCTTGAACGGTGACGGCAGCGAGTGTGCGCGCACGCTCGAAGCACTGTTCTGCGCGTCGGCACTCACCGCGGACTTGCCCTGGCAAGTGGCGTACGAGCATGGGGCGCAACTGCAAGTGCGCGCGCTCCACACACTCGGTCAGTGCGTCGCGTATTTGCCTGACGGAGTCGACATGTCGCGCATCGTCGCCGCCTTGGACGGGCTCGATCCGCAGGGCCGCTATGTGCGCGCGCTCGAAGGTGAATGCGCCTTCGCCAACCAGATGTTCCTGGACCACGCGCACGACGATGTCGCCTTCGTCGCCGACGGCGAGTCTCCAGGCCTGTTCGCTCAGTGGTTGGCGAATGCGACGCGCGGCTTCGACCACGCGGCGTACCTGGAGATCACCGAGCACGCAGTCGCCATCGCACGCGCTGCGCCACGCGAGGCTCGCACGCTCGGCGCCGCCTACACGGCGGCGCAGCCTCCATGGACCGTGTTCGCGACGTGGTTCGCGCCGCACATCGGCGCGGAGTATCCGAGTTGGGTCGCGGTCGAAGCACGGCTGCGCTTGTGCAAGCTCGCTTTGATCGCGCGCAGCGCCGGTTTCGCGGATGCGCAACAAGCCTGCGCGACGCTGCTCGATCCCTTCACCAACGCGGCGATGCACAGTCGCATCGACGCCGACGGCGCGCTGACGCTTTGGTCGGTCGGCAGCGACGGCTTGGACTCCGCTGCGCCGCGCATCGGCAGCGGCATCACCATGGGCACGACTTCGATCGACGACCTCGCGATCGTCTTGCCCGCGCGTTGACACGCGCGCGACGCTCGCCAGACTGAGCGCGCGATGAGAAAGCTGCGCGTCCTGGTGCTGATGCACGAGGAACTCGTGCCGCCCGCGGATCGCGCGGCACGCGCCGGACCGTCGATCGTGCCTTGGCGCACGGAGCACGACGTCATGAGCGCGCTCGCGGAACTCGGTCACGACGCGCGGCCGGTCGGAGTGCACGACGACTTGCGCGTGTTGCGCGACGCACTCGACGGATTCGATCCGCACGTCACCTTCAACGTGCTCGAGGAATTCAACGGCGCCACGCACTACGGCCACGCCGTCGTCACGTTCCTCGAGTTGGTGCGCCGCGCCTACACGGGCTGCAACCCGCGCGGACTGTTGCTCGCGCACGACAAGTTGCTGACCAAGAAGCTCCTCGATTGGCACGGCATCCGCACGCCGCGCGGCCGACTGTTTCCCTGCGGAGCACCGCCGCCGCACGCCAAACCGCTCGGGTTTCCCTTGCTGGTGAAGTCGGCGTCCGAGGACGCGTCGCTCGGCATCGCGCAGGCCTCGGTCGTCCACAGTGCCGAGAAACTGGCCGAACGCGTGCACTTCATGCACGCGCACTACGGCACCGACGTGCTCGCCGAGGAGTACATCGAAGGCCGTGAGCTGTACGTCGGCCTTGTCGGCAACGCGCGCGCCGAGCCCTTGCCGATTTGGGAGTTGTCCTTCGCCGACTGGCCCGCCGACGCGCCGCGCATCGCGACCGAACGCGTGAAGTGGAGCGCGAAGTACCAGCGTCGCCGGCAGCTTCGCACCGCGCGCGCCCAGGGACTCTCGGCGCGCGTCGAGCGCGAGATCGCGAGCACCTGTCGCGCCGTCTACAGCGCGTTGTCGCTCTCCGGCTACGCGCGCATCGACCTGCGGCTCGACACGCAAGGCCGCGTGTGGGTCATCGAGGCCAATCCCAATCCCGATCTCGCGCGCGACGAGGACTTCGCCGACTCGGCGCGCGCCGCGGGGCTCGAGTATCCCGCGCTCGTGCAGAAGATCCTCAACCTCGCGCTCGCTTGGCGTCCGGCCTGGAAGCAGTTCGAGCACGCGCCCGCGTGAGCCGCATCAGCGCCGCAGCGCCCACCAATCGCGCGGTGGCGGCGCGCAACGCAACACGCGCGGCTCGCGCAAGGTCGGATGCTCGACTTCGAGTTCGGCGGCGTGCAAGGCGATGCTCTTGTCGGGCAGCGCTCGTTCGGCGCCGTACTTGAGGTCGCCGAGCAACGGCGCACCGAGGCTCGCGGCGGCAACGCGCAGTTGGTGCGCGCGGCCCGTCAAGGGCTCGAGGTCGAGGTGCACGAGCCCGTCGCGCGCGCCGACGACCTTCCAACGCGTCACCGAACGCTGAGCACCGCTCGCGCCTTCGTGCACCACGCTGACCACGTTGCGCGTCTCGTCCTTGACGAGCCACTGCACGATCTCGCCGCTCGCTTCACGCGGCATGCGCGCCGCAACGCCGAAGTACAGCTTGCGCGACTCGCGCTCGCGGAATTGCTCCGACAAACGCGACGCCGCCTTGCTCGTGCGCGCGAACAGCACGACGCCACTGACCGGCCGATCGAGGCGATGCACGACACCGAGGAACACATCGCCGGGCTTGGCGTACTCGCGCTTGATCCAGGCCTTGGCTTCGTCGAACAGGCTTACGTCGCCGCTGTCGTCCGGCACGACCGGCACGCCCGCCGGCTTGGCCAGCGCGAGCAAGTGATTGTCGACGTACAGGACTTCGATCACGGAGCCGCCACGCCGCTCGCGCGACGAATCCGCCGACCGACGACGCGCTCAATCGGCATCGAGCCCTCGCCGCAGGCGCGCGCAGAAACCGCACGGCAAGTAGCGCGTCGGTTCGCCGGGGAATTCGCGCTCGCGCAAGGCGAGTTCGCCGGTCTCGACCTCGGCGCCGTCGAACTCGGACAACAAGTTGTGGAAGGCGAGCGGCGAGAAACCGATCGCGTAGGTCGACAGCACCAGGATCGCGCGCTCGGCCAGCAAGGCGCGGCATTGTTCGAGCAGCGGCGCGAGGTGTTCCTCGAACTGCCACACCTCGCCCTTGGGGCCGCGTCCGTAGTGCGGCGGATCGAGCAAGATCGCGGAGTAGCGCGCGCCGCGGCGCACTTCGCGGCGCGCGAAGGCGAGCGCGTCTTCGAGCACGATGCGCAGCGCGTCGTCGGCGAGCCCCGAAGCGCGCGCGTCGTCCTTCATCCAAGCGAGCGAGGTCTTCGACGCGTCGACGTGCGTCACTTCGTAGCCGGCCTGCGCAGCGACGATGCTCGCCACGCCGGTGTAGCCGAACAGGTTGAGCATGCGCGGCCGCGCGACACCGAAGTGGCGCGCCACGGCGATCGACCAGGCCCAATTCGCGGCTTGCTCGGGGAACAAGCCGACATGCTTGAACGGCGTCGGGCGAACGATGCAAACCGCGTCGCGCCAGCGCACCGGCCACTGTGCGTTGTCCCCGCGCGCGTGCTGCGGTGCGTCCTTCGACGCACGCCACACGCCGCGCTTGCCGCCGCTCGCCTCATCGCGTTCGAAGGTCAAGTGCGCTGCATTCCACACGCTCGCCGGCGCGCGCCGCCGCCACAGCGCCTGCGGATCCGGCCGACGCAGCGTCACACCGGCGAAGCGCTCGAGCTTCTCGCCCGCGCCCGAATCGACGAGCTCGTAATCGGCGAACTCCGGCTGCTCGAACAGGATCTGTCGCATGCGCTCGCACAGTCTCGCGACTCGGCGGGGCCATTGTCCACGCCGGAGACCGGCCTTAGGCTCCGCGCCATGCGTTCGAAGTTGCGCGTCGGCACGATTCCCTACCTCGTCTCGCGCCCGCTCAATTGCGGGCTCGAGCACGACGAACGTGTCGAAATCGTGCGCGACGTCCCGGCGCGCTTGATCGAGCGGCTGCGCGCCGGCAGCGTCGACGTCGCTTTGGTCAGCTCGATCGAGCTGTTCCGCGGCGAGGGCTATTCGTTCATCGCCGGACCGGCGGTCGCGGGCCACGGTTACGTAGCGAGCGTGCAGGTGTTCCAACGCCGCGCGATCGGCTCCCTGCGCAGCGTCGTGCTCGATCCGTCCAGTCGCGCCGCGCAAGCCCTGACGCGCATAACGCTGGGCACGCGCGAGAGCGGCATCGAGTTCATCGAAGTGCCGATCGGCGTCGATCCGCGCGCGAGCGCCGAGAAGCTCGACGCCGGCGGATGGCTGCGCATCGGCGATCGCGCATTGATCGAAACGCTCGAAGCCCGATCGCCGCTCGCCTTCAATCCGAGCGCCGCCTGGGCGGCCGACACCGGCTTGCCCTTCGTGTTCGCGGTGTGGATCGTGCGGCCGGGCCTGGAGCTCGATGCGGAAGGCATCGCGGTGTTCACCGAGGCGCGAGCGCGCGGCGCGGCGTCGATCGAAGCCTTCGCGCGCGAGGCCGCGGAAACCTGGGGGTTGCCGCTCGAACCGTGCCGCAAGTACTTGATGGAAGAGTGCCTGTACGACGCGGGCGCGCTCGTCGAACCCGCGCTGCTCGCCTTTCGCGACCGCGCAGCCGCGCTCGGCCTGTGCCGCGCCGATCTCGCGCCGCGCGCGATCCGACCGCCAGGAGCACCATGCCCCGCTTGATCCGCGACACGCACTGTCCGCACTGCGCGGTCCCGCTACCCCAAGAACAGCCGCGCGTTTGCCCGTCCTGCGGCGGCTCGCTGCAAGTGCGCTACATGCGCTACGGCTGCCTTTCGAGCGCACCGAAGTTGCTCGTGTTCGCGCTGTGCGCTTGGTGGCTCGTCACGCGCATGTGACAACTTCGCAGCGACTCACATCGCCGCGCGGACTCGCGACTACGCGCCGCAAGCACGCTCAAGCCTTGAGCGCTTCGAGCCAGTCCTTGTAGGCACCGCTTGCCGCAACGAGTTGCTGCGCCTTGGCCGCATCGCCCTTCACCTTGTCGCCGAGCCGGTACCACAGTCCCGGCGCGAGCAGGCGCAACACGCCCTGCGGATCGCGATCGGCGTCGATCAGCTTGGCGAGCTCGTCCTTGAAGCGCTCGGCTTGCGTCGAACCGAAGCGCACCGCGAACAGCACCGCGCAGGCGGCGACGACCTTGGCGCAGGCGGTGTGCGGCTCGCTCTTCGCAAGATCGATGCAGCTGTCGACCATGCCGCGTTCGTCGGGCAGGCTCTCGCGACTGCCGAGTCCGATCGCCGGCATCGCCAGGCCGAGCAGATTCGCGAGCGCGAGCAGATGGTGGTCTTGCTTTTCGCCGGTCGGGCGCACGGCGAGGTCCGTGCCGTCCTTCTTCTTGCCGCCCAGCAATTTGCCGAGCAAACCGGCCTTCGGCGCGGTGCGCGCGATGCCGCGCTTTTCGAACCACTCGAGCAAGTCGTCCTCGACGCGCAACGCGACACCCGCGAGCCGCCGCAGCCCGATCTGGCGCAGGCGCTGCAGTTCGGCGCCGCTCTTGCCGTCGAAGATCACGAGCTCGACGCGATAGCCGCCCTCGTCCTTGGCGAGCAAACCCTGAACGATGTAGTCGGGCTTCTGCTCGGGCGGGCGGCCTTGGATCAGCGCTTCGATCGGCCACAGGTGACCCGTGACCACGAAGGCGCCACCGGGGAGCAGCGGGACGATCAAGTCGGCGTTCGCCGTCGTGCGCAAGTACACGGACTCGCACAGGTACATCGGAAGCGCGCGCGCCAAACGGCCGCGCTCCTCGTCGACATGCGGCTTGGCCTTCGCTTGCGCGAGCGACTCGTCGCCGAAGCCGACGAAGGTGATCAGCGGCGCCTTCGGGTCCTTTTCGCCGCCGATCCACGGCGCGCCGAGGCCCTGCATCCACAGCGGACCTTGCACGACGAACAGGCGGATCTCGAGCTTCTGCTCCGGCTGCGCGGCACCTTGCGCGGCGCCGTGTGGCGCGGCGCCGTTCTGAGATGCACCGACCTGCGCGCCCGGAGCTCCTTGCTGCGGAGCTTGCGGCGGCGGAACAGGCGTCAGCGGGGTGACTCCGAGCAGTTGCGCGAAATGCCCCAGCGCGGCGCCGAGCGGCGCGAGCTTCAGCGCGTCGATGCGCGCGAACAAGGCCTTCGCCTCCTCCTGGCGCTCGAGCTGGATCAAGGCCTGCAGCAAGTTGAAGCCCGATTCCGGGCGATGGCGGCGCGGATCGTGGTGCGGCAAGCACAGCTCGACCATCTCCGCGAGCTTGCCGGCCTTGCCCAGCTCGGCGGTGATCGACATCAAGGCGCCCGCGTCCGTGGCGACCTCGGTCATGCACGTGCGCAGCAACGCGAGCGCGTCGTCGTGTGCATTGGTGCGCAGCTTTTGTTGCGCGAGCCACAGCGTCGCGCGCCAGCGACCGGGCTTCGAACGCAGCTCTTCGAGAAAGGCGACCACTGCGGCCTCACCCTGCGCTTGGTGCAGCAACTGACAGCGCCAACCGAGCGCGTTTTCCTGGTTGGGGTCGAGCTCCAAGGCGCGCGTCAACAGGCGCTCGGCGTCGGCTTGATCGCCGCGGCCCGCGCGGATGCGCGCGAGGTTGATCACGGTCGTCGCGTTCTCGCCGCTCTTGTCGATGCAGCTGCGGATCGCGGCCTCGGCCTCTTCGTGGCGGCCGTTTTGGAACATCGTCGCGGCGAGCAGCACGCGACTGCGCTCCGCGCCGGCTTCGAGTTCGTCGAGGTGCTTCACCGCGTCGACGAGCCCGGCGTGCATACCCTCGTTGAGCGCGAAGACGATGTGTTGGTAGAGCTCGGCGGGCTTGTCCCAGGAGCCCTCGAGCATCTTGGGCAGGGCCTTCTCCATGAAATCCGCGCGCGGAATCTCGCGCGGACGCCCCGTGGAATCGAACACTGTGATCGTTTCTTTCGCCATCGCTTACCTGCCGTCGGTTCCTCTCGAAGGGCGGAGATTCTCGCAGCGCCGAGCGTGAAACGAAAGGGTGCGCGCGACGCAAGCGGCGTTGATTCCGGCGCAGGGTGCTGTACAAACGCGCGCGACGACGAGGGGTTCCATGACCGACGCCAAGCAAGCTGCCACGCTGTTCGATGACGCGAATTCGAGTCCTGCGCCGAGCACCGGCACGCCGAAGGTCGCGCCGCCTGTCGCGCCGGGAGCCGACGCGAAGGCCGCGCCGGAACGCACCGGCCGGCGCCGCACCGCACAGGACCTCGCCGAGAAACAGCGCGAGATTTCGGTCAGCGAGTTCTTCACCAAGAACCGCCACCTGCTCGGCTTCGACTCGCCGCTCAAGGCGCTGCTCACCGCCGTCAAGGAAGCCGTCGACAACTCGCTCGACGCCTGCGAAGAAGCGGGCATC
>CAYHRR010000029.1:0-16272 GCA_964358875.1 uncultured Planctomycetaceae bacterium
CGCGCACCTCGGAGCGAACGATGAACGGCGCGCGCTCGACTTGCTGCCCGACCTCTCGATCAACGCGACCGCGCACGCGTTGCGCGACACTGGAACCGACGGAATGCAATCTCGCGCCTTAGGGTCAGGCTCGGGGTCGCGCATCGCAGCGTGGTGCAGCGACATGCCGCTCAATGCCGCAGGAGGCGGAGGCGGAAGGATTCGAACCCTCGAGGAGTTGCCCCCTGGCGGTTTTCAAAACCGCTGCGATTGGCCGCTCTGCCACGCCTCCGTGGGCCGCGATGGTAACGAGCGCGAGCGAGGCCGTCGAAGGCGTCGAGCTACGCAACGCTTGCGCGGCGTGGACGTGCGAGCGCAGGCGCGCTCACTAAGATCCCGCGCCTTCCGCGGGCGTTTCCTCGACCTCCACACGACGCGCGCTCTCAACGGAAATTCGTCCGCCATGTCGAAGCAAGCTCTCGCCGCCCTCGTCCTCGCAGCAGCGTCGTCGTCGTGCACCCTCGTCGAACTCGATTCGCGCGAGCATCCCTCCGGCGTCGAAATCAGCGGCGTCGTCGACGGCCACGTCGCCTTCGGATTCAACGACGAGCGCACGCCCTTGCGGCTCGAGTTGTTCGACGGCCGCAGCAGCGGCGCGCTCGCTGAACTCGTCGTGTGGAAGCTGTTCCGCCTGGAGATCGGACTCGCAGGTCTCGACATCGGCATCGGGCCGCTCGACGCGGGTCTCGGCGTCTTGTTCTACGAGCCGAGCTTGCCGTCGTATCCGTCGGCTGCGCCGCAACCGCCGGCGAGCTCGCCTGAGTCTCGCAACGACACGACGCCGAAGCCCTGACGCGGCGCGCAGCTCAACTCGGCGGCGCGTCCGGTGGTGCGCTCGGCGGTCCGCCGCTCGCGTCACTCGGCGGAGGCAGCGGATCGGGGCCGGAGCGATCGGTGCGCACCTGCTCGAGCACGAACTCAGCGATGCGAATCGTTGCTCCGGCGCGCAAGGCGAGCGCCAGTGCATCCGACGGACGCGCGTCGACCACGGCGGTCACCGAGCCGTCGGGCGACTGCAGCACGAGCTGCGCGTAGTAGGTGTTCTCGCGCAGATCGACGATGTCGACGCGGAGCACCGTCGCGCCGAGCCCCTCGACGATCGCCAGCGCGAGTTGGTGCGTCATCGGCCGCGGACTGGGGACTTGCGCGACGACGCGTTGGATCTCCTCCGCTTCGTTGCGGCCGATCACCATCGGAAAACCGCGCTTGCCGTCGCGCTCGCACAGGTAGATCTGCTGCCCGCGTTCGTTCTCGCGCAACACGATGCGCGCGAGCACCATCTCGACCATGCGCGGTTGGGGGAGGTCGTTCATCGGCGCGGCGAGCGTCGCTCGAAGAGAGCGCGCATTCAAGCCCGGGGAATCACCAACGTCGTTTGCGCGAGCGCTCGCGCAGCGCGAGTTCTTCGAGCGGCGCGCCGTCGTCCTCGGCGAGCAGGAAGGAGCTCGACAGCGGATCGCGCCACGCGCACGCACTACAGCGCAGTCCGCGCGTCGTGTGTGCGTCGAGGCGCACGAGCGCTTCGGCGCCGCACGCCGGGCACGTGCGCTCGGCGCGCGCCGGGAACAACGACGACGCGATGATCCACGCCGAACCGAGGAACAGCACGGAGCCGAAAGCCCAGCCGAAGAGCGCGTCCGGGCCGCGCACGACGAGCAGCAAGCCGGCCGCGACCGCCGCGAGCATCAACGGTGCGACGAGCCAACTTGCGAGCACTTCGCCGAGTCCCGCGCGTGGGCGCGCGGCGCGACGCAGTTCGAGTTCGCGCACGAGCGCCGCATCGGGACCACTGCGCGCGAGGCGAGCGTGCGGCTCGCCGGTATCGCGCTCCGGTTCGCGACTTGAGCCTCGTTCGAACGGAATCACGCGGCGAATTCTATTCGGCGCCGCGCAGATCGGACACCCGCGAGGCGCGCAGCGGCGCGTACAATCCGCCCGCTCCCATGCCGGCTTCGCACCGATCCGCACCGACTCACGCTGGCGCCGCGCCTTCGCAGTCGTGGCCCGAAAACCCGGTGCTCGCCCGCTTGTGGCGCGCCGGAAACGTCGAGTCGCAGCACCGCGGTGCGTGGGTGCAGGTCGACACTTCGGGTCGCGTGATCGACGGCGAGGGCGACTGGAATCACCCTGTTTTTGCGCGCAGCGCGACGAAGGCGCTGCAGGCCTTGCCGCTGCTCGAAAGCGGCGCCGCCGAGCGCTTCAAGTTCACGGACGACGAATTGGCGCTCGCGCTGGCCTCGCACCACGGTGAAGAGCAGCACGTGCGACGCATCGAGGCATTGCTGCAGCGCCTCGGACTGCAGCCCGGCGATTTGCAGTGCGGCGCGCAGAATCCGGTCGATCTCGACGCGCGCAAGGCGTTGACGCGCAGCGGCGCGCGGCCGACCGCTGTCCACAACAATTGCTCGGGCAAACACACAGGTTTCCTCGCACTCGCGCTGCACCTCGGCGTCGACAAGGCGCGTTACTTGGATCCCGAAGCGGCGCCCCAGCAGATGGTGCGACGCGCCGTCGAAGAGCTGAGCGGCGCGCGGCCCGGCGAGCTCAGTCTCGCGATCGACGGTTGCAGCGCGCCGACCTTCCGCTTGCCGCTCGCGCGTTTGGCGACGGCGCTGGCGCGCGTTGCCAACCCCGAAGGACTCGGCGAAGCGCGCCGTCAAGCGTGCCTGCGCATGACGCGCGCCGCCGAGCGCTTTCCCGAACTGATCGGCGGTTCGACCAAGAGCCTGTGCACGGATTTGCTGCGCGCCTCGCAGGGCACGCTGTTCCCCAAGCTCGGCACTGAAGCGGTCTACGTCGTCGGCATTCGCGGCGCGCAACGCGGTTTCGCCGTGAAGATCGACGACGGCGCCTACCGCGCGATGAACGCGCTCGTCATCGACCGCCTGGCGCGCGCGGGTCACCTGTCGCCGTCGGCCGTTGCGCAGCTGGGCGAATGGAGCGCGGGCCCGGTCAAGAACTGGGCCGGCATCGACGTCGGCCGACTCGAAGTCCTCGCGTGACGCCTTCGAAGGAGGAGGAGCGCTCGTTCCGCGTGCCGGCGCTCGCCGCCGACGCTCACAAAGGCGATGCGGGGCGCGTGCTCGCCATCTGCGGCTCGAAGCACATGCCGGGCGCGGCGGTCTTGGTCGCGCGCGCGGCGCAACGCGCGGGCGCGGGCTTGGTCACGATCGCCGACCTCGACTTGGTGCTCGCCAACGTGCTTCCCGTCGCCGCGCCGGAAGCCGTGTTCCTCGCACTCGACAAGCTCGCCGACTTGCCCTTCGTGCTCGCGACGCGCAACGATCACGCGCTGGTTGCGGGCTGCGGTCTCGGTCGCACTCGCACGTGCGAGCAGGTCGTCGCCATGTTGCTCGCCTCCGCCTCGCCGGCACCGCTGGTGCTCGACGCGGATGCGCTCAATGTGCTCGGAGCGCATCCCGAGCGTTTGCGCGAGCATCGCGGTCCACTCGTGATCACGCCGCATCCGGGTGAGGCGCGCGCGTTGCTCGGTCGCGAAATTCCGCATGACGCCGCCGGGCGCGAGGCCGCGGCGCGCGAACTCGCTTTGCGCAGCGGCGCGATCGTGTGCTTGAAGGGTCAGGGCACGGTCGTCACCGACGGCGCGCAGGTGTACGTCAACGACACCGGCAATCCGGGCATGGCGACGGCAGGATCGGGCGACGTGCTCGCCGGAATCCTCGGCGCCTACCTCGCGCTGTGCGCAACCGGCGCGCACCCGACCTGGACGCGCTTCGACGCAACCTGTGCCGCCGTTCGCGTGCACGGACTCGCCGGCGATTTCGCTGCGGCACACCAAGGCCAACGCGGCGTGATCGCCTCCGATTTGATCCACTGGCTCGGGGCGGCGCAGCGCCGGCTGAGCGCCTGAGTTTGGTCGACAGCAACAGGCCTTCGCACCGCAAGCACATGTCCACGACGCACCTTCACATGCCCGATGGAGCGCTCACGCCGCTCGACGATGCGACCGGTTTCCTTGCGCTGGTCGATCGCATGCAGCACGACCCGGCGCTCAAGGTCGTCAACGCCGCGCGCATCAGCTACCAGAAGCAGAAGCAGGGCTTCGACGAAGGCGACAAGAAGCTCGCGGCGTTCCTTTGGCAACACGGCCACACTTCGCCCTATCGCCACAGCTTCTACACCTTCCACTGGAAGGCGCCGCTGTTCGTGTTCCGCCAAGCCTTCAAGTACCAAGTCGGCAGCGGCTGGCGCGAGTACGAGGTCAACGGCGAATCGGTCAGCCTCGAAGTGTTCGACGTGATGTTCGACACCGACAAGGGCTGCTCGTGGAACGAGATCTCGGGTCGCTACGTGCAGTGGGCGCCCGAGTTCTACGTGCCCAACGTGATGCGCGCGAATCCGCCGCACGGCAACAAGCAAGCGTCCTTCGACCTGCCGGCGGATTTCGATCACGCGGGCGAGCGCGCGCGCATGCAGGCCGAGTGCGAGCGCAGCTTCGAGCTCTACAACGAGCGCATTCGGCGCGGCGTCGCGAAGGAGATCGCGCGCATGCTCTTGCCGCAAAACCTGTACAGCCAGGCCTACTGGACCGTGTCGTTGCAGGGCGTGATCCACTTCCTCGAACAGCGCTTGGAGCCCGACGCTCAGCACGAAATCCGGCGCTACGCCGAAGCCGTGTTCGAGTTGGTCAAGGTCGATCTCGAGCGCGTCGGAGTCACGCGCGAGAGCCTGTTGCGCTGAAATCGAGGCCGATTCGCGTCACCAGGACCGCGCCGGCGGTAGGTCGAGCGCGCAGGCGGCACTATCCTCCCCGCAACTCGACCATGCCGCGCCTCACTCAACTCGCTCTCCTCGTCGGCTGCATTTGCGCATGCCGCAGCACGACGTCGACCGTGCAACAGAGCGCGCAGGCGACGCCGCAACCGTGCGCGCCGGCCGCGTCTGCAAGGGTCGGCGACTTCGTCGAGGCACCGCTCGATGCGCACGTGCAAGAGCCGCCGTCGGCCCCAGGGCCGAGGCGCGTGCTCTCCGCGCAGGAGCAGGAATTGATCGCGCGCTTGGCGGAGCAACAGGTCGGACTCGATCCGCTGCAGGCGTGGTGCACGATCCCCGTCGAGGTCGACATCCGCGACGATCTGCTCGAGTACCTGCTGGTCGGCCCCGGCGGCGCGTCGCACGAGTCCGCGTTCACCACGCCGGTCGCCGCGAGCGTGCTCAACATCGCGTTGCTTTCGCTTGGCGTCGAGCGCGGCACGAACGCCGTCTGGCGCGTGAAGGATCCGCGACCGACCGAAGCCGAGATGCGCGCCGGCGCCAATCCCTACGACATCACGCTGCCACAGGGCGACGGCCTGTACCTGTACGTCGGATGGCGCGAGGGCGACGAAACGTTTTTCTACCGCGTGGAGGACCTGCTGCGCGACCTCGCCACCGGACGCGCGATGCGGCGTCACGCTTGGATCTACCTCGGATCGCGCATGGTGCCGAGCGGCAAGAGCGGCGACACGACCGAGCGCTTCGCCGCCGACCTGTACCTCAACTACGTCAACGTTGCGTTCTTCAGCGAGGGCTTCACCGTGCTGACGGCGGCGCTACCCGAGTGCGTCGATCAAGCGGTGTGGATGCTCAATGCCTGGTTGGTGCCCGAGCGTGGCTCGCGTTTGGCGCTGTATTTTTCGCGCGCGCGCATCGACAGCCCGACGGCGGAGCTCGTGCGCACGTTGCCGCAAGTGGTCACGAGCGCAGGGGAGCAGAAGTGACGCGGCCGAGCTCGATCACCGAGCTGATCTCCGCAGCCTTGTTGCGCACGCGCCTCTCGCGCGGCGCGGAAGGTCTGCTGCTCGGTAGCGCGGCCGGAATTCTCACGGCATGCGGCGTCGCACTCTCGAGCGCACCGACGACGTCGACCGGCGCGCTGATCGCGTCCGCTGTTTCCGCGAGCGCATGTGCGGCCACGTGGTGGCTCGAGCACCGCCGCGGCTTGCTCGACGTCGCGCGCGTCGCGGATCGACGCCTCGAACAGAACGGCGCGCTCGTCACCTCGTTCGAGCGCGAGCGCCAAGGCGGCCTCGCTGCGTTGCTCGCCGCGCAAACGTTCGAGCGCTTGCCGCAAGCTGCTGTCGCGCGCGCCGCGCCGGGGCCGGCGCTCGCGTTCATCGCCGCGCCGTTGATCGCCGCGGCGCTGTTCGCCTCGCTCGCGCAGCGCTCGCCGAAGCTGCCCGCCGAAGTCGCCGAATTCGCGCAGCGCTCCGCCGCGCAGCTCGCGCAATCGTCGAGCGCGGGGACGGACGCGCGTGCCGCAGAGCTTGCCCATGCCGCCGCCGCAGCCGCGAGCGCCGCAGCCGATGGGAGCATCACTCCCGCGCAAGCCGGCGAGGCGTTGCGGCGCGCGGAAGCGCGCTTGTCGGAACTTGTTTCCGAGCGTGAACAGCGCAAAGAATTCGATCCCGCCTTGTGGTCGGCGCGCGATTTGGCCCGGGCGGCACTGCGCGAGCTGTCCACCGGCTCTGTAGCGGACTCTTCGGGAGCGACAGCCGTCTCCCCAGGTGCGGCAGAAGTCACAGCGCCGCTGAAAAATAGCGGCGCACGCAGCACAATGGCGGGCTCATCCACTGAGAGCCAACCCGTGCAGCGCTCGTCGCCGGATCCCGCCGGACCGGCACCGCTCGCAGCCGAAGTCGGAACCGTCGCCGGTCGTTGGTGGCCGACGCAGTACGACGACGTCGTCGCGCGTTGGCTCGCGGTGCGCGACACCCAGTAGCGACGCCATGCACAAACACCCCAAAACTCCCGCGGACGAAGCCGCCTCGCGCCGCGTCGGTCTGTGGATGATCGGCGCCCGCGGTTCGATCGCGACCTGTGTGGCCTACGGGCTCGCGGGGCTCCGCGCCGGGCAAATCGAACCCATCGGCGTGCTCACCGAGACTGAGCCGTTCATCAAGCTGGGTTTCACGCCGCTCGAGAACCTCGTGCTCGGCGGCCACGACGTCTGCACGCGCCCGTTGACGGAGTCCGCCAGCGAATTGGTGCGCCATCACATCCTTCCGCCGGACGTCGTCACCGCTGCGGCCGCCGACGCTGCGGCCTTCGAGTCGCGCATTCGCGCCGGTTTGCTCGACTCCGCCGACGTCGGTCTCGCCGACTTGAACCCCGAGTCGTCGAAGCGCGGCTCGCTCGGCCCGCGCGAGCAGATTCGCGCGATCACGGAGGACCTCGACGAATTCCAGCGCGACAACGATTTGCAGCGCGTGGTCGTCGTCAACATCGCGAGCACTGAGGCCTACCGCGAGGCGCGCGCGGAGTGGCGCACGCTCGAGGCCTTCGAACGCGCGCTCGATGCCCGCACGGCGCAACCCGCGTCGACGCTCTACGCCTACGCGGCGCTCGCCGGCGGTCGGCCGTACATCAACTTCACTCCGAGTCTCGGTTCGTCGCTGCCGGCGCTGCGCGAGCTCGCCAAGAAGCACAAAGTCCCGCACTGCGGCAGTGACGGCAAGACGGGCGAGACGCTGGTCAAGACCGTGCTCGCGCCGCTGTTCGTCGCGCGCCGACTCAAGGTGCTCGCCTGGCAGGGCTACAACATGCTCGGCAATCGCGACGGAGAGAACCTCTCCGATCCGCTGCACCGCGAGACCAAGTTGCGCTCGAAGGACGAGGCGCTGCGCCAGATCCTCGGCGATCCCAACGTGCACACGAAGGTCGGCATCGATTACGTGCCGAGCCTGCGCGATTGGAAGACGGCCTGGGACTTCATCCACTTCGAGGGCTTCCTCGGCGCGCAGATGACGCTGCAATTCAGCTGGCAAGGCAGCGATTCCGCGCTCGCCGCGCCGCTGGTGATCGACCTCGCGCGCCTCGCGGATTTTGCCGCGCAGCACGGTGAGTTCGGCGAGATGTTGCACACCGCGCCGTACTTCAAGAGTCCGCTCGGCGGCGGCGATCACGACTTCCACGCGCAGTTCCGCAAGCTGCTCGATTACGCCCAGATGCACACGCGCGGCGCGTGACCGCGTTGCGGCGCGAGCGCACGACCGCGCGCTTCGACGAACGCCGCGTGTTTCGATGCACGCCGCGTGCCTCACGCAACGACGCTTTGCACGCACTCCATCGCGCTGGTTCGCGGATAGGCAGCGCGTTAGGTTGCGCGACCGATGTTGAAAGCTGATCTCGATCCCGTGCAGTTCACCGCCGAGGCGCGCGCAGCGCTCGCCGACGCTCAAGCCGCTCTGGAGCACCTGCTCGCGCTGCCCACCGACGCTTCGTTCCAGGTCGTGATCGCGGCCTTCGACGCCATCGGGCGTCCGCTCGATCGCGTGCGCGGGCCGGCGGGGCTCGCCGGCCAAGTCCATCCCGACGAGGTGCTGCGCAATGCGGCCAACGTCGTCGTGCAAGAACTCGCGGCCTTCGGCACGGATTTGTCGATCCACCGCGGCGTCTACGAGCGCCTCGCGCGACTCGATCCGACGCAGTCCTCCGGTGAACTCGAACGGCGCTTGCACGCACATGCGTTGCGCGATTTTCGGCGCAGCGGCGTCGATCGCGACGACGCGACGCGCGCGCGCATCCGCAGCCTGTCGGACGAGCTCGTCAAGGTCGGACAGGAGTTCGACCTCAACATCTCGGCCGACACGCGCCGCATCGTGATCGCCGAAGGCCGGCGCGGGCTCGCCGGGCTACCCGAGGACTTCATCGCGCTGCATCCCGAGAACGAGCGCGGCGAAGTCGTGGTCACGACCGATCCGCCCGACTACCTGCCGGTGATGTCCTACGCGCACGACGGCGAGCTGCGCCGTCGTTTGCAGTTCGAGTACCACAACCGCGCGGCGCCGAAGAACCTCGACGTGCTGCGGCAATTGATCGAAAAGCGCCACGCGCTCGCGACGTTGCTCGGCTACCGCTCGTGGGCCGATTACGTCACCGAAGACAAGATGGTGAAGAGCGCGGCGAACGCGCGCGCGTTCCTCGAACGCGTCGCGGAGGCCTCGCGCGTGCGCCTCGCCGCCGAAGTCGCCGACTTGCTCGAGCTCAAGCGCGAGTCCGATCCGAACGCGACGCAGATCTTCGAGTGGGAGCGCGCCTACTTGGTCGAGTGCATCAAGTCGCGGCGTCTGCGTTTCGATTCGCAGACCGTGCGTCCGTACTTCGCCTTCGCGAAGGTGCGCGACGGCGTGCTCGCCACGAGCGCGGCGTTGTACGGCATCGAGTTCCGGCGCAACGCGACACAGTCGGTCTGGCACGCGTCGGTCGAGTGCTACGACGTCGTCGATCGCGGCACGCTCGTCGCGCGCTTCTACCTCGACATGCATCCGCGGCCGAACAAGTACAAGCACGCGGCGATGTTCGACCTTTCGGCCGGCAGCGGCGAAGGCGGCGTGCCCGAGGCGGCCTTGGTGTGCAACTTTCCGGAGCCCGGCGCGCACGACGACGCCTTGTTGTTGCACCGCGATGTCGAGACCTTCTTCCACGAGTTCGGCCACCTGCTGCACCACCTGTTCGCAGGCCGCCAGCGCTACCTCGCCTTCGCGGGCATCGCGACCGAGTGGGACTTCGTCGAAGCGCCGAGCCAGATGTACGAGGAGTGGGCCTGGGACGTCGGCGTGCTGCAACGCTTCGCGCGCCACCACCGCACCGGCGAACCGATTCCCGGGGAGCTCGTGCAACGCATGCGCGACGCCGAGGAATACGGCAAGGGCATGCACGTCGTCGGGCAGATGGTCTACGCGCTGCTCAGTCTCGACTACTACGACCACGATCCCAGCGGGCTGGATCTGACGCGCGCATTGGTGCAGCTCAAGCAGCGTCTGTTGCCGTTCCCGCACGTCGAAGGGACGCACTTCCAGGCTTCGTTCGGGCACCTGCACGGCTACTCGGCGATCTACTACACCTACATGTGGTCACTGGTGATCGCGAAGGACCTGTTCAGCCGCTTCGAGCCCGACGTGATGAACACGGAGGTCGCGCGCCGCTACCGCGACAGCGTGCTCGGCGCCGGTGGGGCCAAGGATGCCGCCGATCTCGTGCGCGACTTCCTCGGTCGCGAGTACAGCACCGCGCCGTTCGAGGCCTGGCTCAACCGCTGACGGAGTGCGCGCGGCGCCGGTGGAGTTCGCGCGGGCGAGCGGGGCAGAGACACCCTTCGGCGGGATTTCGCCCACGCCGCGCCAACAGAATCGTGGCCGCACCCGTAACCAAACGCGGCTAGCTTGTGTACTGACGGCGTTGCGCAACGCCAAGCCCACCCCGCACCCATGACCACCCGCAAGCTCGCCCTCGTCGTACTCGCCCTGGTGCTGGGAGTGGCCTTGAGCCTGTCCTGGTACCTGCATGGCGAGCAGGTCGCGGCCAAAGAGCGCGCGGCGACCCGCTCGAACCCGGCTCCGACTTCCTGGACCGGCCCGGCGGCGCGAACTTGGATTGCGGCGCGAGTGGCGCTCGATGCCGGTGCGCACGGCGACCGACCGAGCGGTTCCTAGGGAGCCGACCAAGGTTCGAGCGAACAACACGGCGTCCAGGCGGGCGCCGTGGTCGTTTCCGGCCGGATTGCGGCATCGATCCGGCCTCACGGATGGCGCAACCGCCTTCCGCGCCGCGCGTCACTCCGGCCAGGTCTCGCGCTCCCAGGCCTCGACGCGTGCCGCCACATCGTCGAGCACCTCCGCCGCCGAGCGCCGCGCCGACTTCAACATCTCGAAGGAGTGGTCGCCGCCGTCGATCAGTTGCAGCGTCGCGCGACCGGAATAGCGCAGCAACGCGAGTTCGATCTCCGCGGGCGTCGCGAACTCGTCGCGCGTGCCTTGCAGGAACAGCGCCGGTTGCACGAGCGTCGCGAAATGCTCATTGCGGATCTTGTCGGGACGCTGCGGCGGATGCAGCGGATAGCCGAAGCACACCAAGCCGTGGGCGGTCGCGCCCTTGGCGGCGATCACGGATCCCATGCGCGCGCCGAGGGACTTGCCGGCGAGCACGCGGCGTCGGCCCGGACAGCGGCGCGCGAGCTCGTCGAGCGCTGCGTTGTGCGCGTCTTCGAGCGCGGGCGCGCGATCGGGCGGCATCGGCTTGCCCTCGCGGCGTGCGCGCTCCATGTACGGATAGCGGAAGCGCAGCACGCTGAATCCGCGCGCGACGAGCGCCGCGCAGAGCGTGCTCATCCACACATGCTCCATGTCGATGCCCGCTCCGTGAGCGAACAGCAGCGCGCTCGCGCGCGTCGCGCCGCTAGGAGCGTCGAACAAGGCGCCGACGCGCGCGATTTCGTGCGGAACGGGGAGCTCGAATCGCTGCGACGGCATCGGTCGGCGAGGTTAGCCGCGGCTATCCTCTGCGGCCACGCGACATGAGGAACAAGCCGCAGCTCGAACTCCAGACGACGACGCTCTGGTACTACCCGTCGCAGCAATACGGCGGCGAGCCCAAGGGCGATCCGCGCTTCAAGGGCGCGACGCCGAGCTACGTGATCTGGAATCTGCTGCAGCGTTACACGCGCGAGAACGATCTCGTCGTCGATCCGTTCTGCGGCGGCGGGACGACGCTCGATGTCGCGCGCGAACTCGGCCGCAAGGCACTGGGCTACGACGTAGCGCCGACGCGGCCCGACATTTTTCGCGCCGATGCGCGCAAGTTGCCGCTCGAAGACGGGGTCGTCGATTTCGTGTTCATGGACCCGCCCTATTCGACGCACCTCGATTACTCGGAGGCGCCGGACTGCATCGGCAAGCTCGACGCCTTCGACGGCTCGTACTTCGAGGCGCTCGAGCAGGTCATCGCCGAGTGCGAACGCGTGCTGCGCGACCGGCGCTACCTCGCCGTGTACGTGTCGGACACCTTCGACAAGAAGAAGGGCTTCGTTTCGCTCGGCGCGCGGCTGTACGCGCAGCTCGCGCAGCGCTTTCGCCCGATCGACCACGTGTGCGTGGTGCGCGGCAATCGCACGCTCGAGCGGCCGAACTACCATCGCTCGGCGGCCGACGAGAACTTCTTCCTGCGCGGCTTCAACCACCTCTTGATCTTCAAGAAGGAGCGGGCGCCGGCGCGGCGCTGAGCTTGGGCTACGCGCGTGCGGGCCGTCGCTCACGAAGCGCGTGCTGAGGTGCGCTGCGCGCCGCCGGGCTTGGCCGCGTGCGACGAAGTGGCGCCGAGGCTCGTCGGAGTTCTCCGACGCATCGAGTCTCGCAACGCGCTCGCGTCAGAAAGGAAACGCTCGCGCTTCGTATGAGCGCGCGCGTTGCGGCGCGGCGAACTGAGGACGCGTGGCGTCGTGCGTGCTCGCTCAGCGACCGCCGCCGACGGGCTTGGTGTCCGTCGGAGGAACCACGGGCGCTTCGCTCGGCTTGGAGTCCGCGGGCGGAACCACAGGGACTTCGGCCGGCGCAACGGTGTCGGTCGGAGGCGCGACGAGTCCGTTGCCGTGGTCGTGACCGGCGTGGGATTCGTCAGGGGCGCTCGGATCGTCGAGCAGGTCGTCACCTTCCGGCGCTGCCGCGGGCTCGTCCTTCTTGAGCATGTCGCTGAGCTTCTTGCGCAGGTTGACGGCGTTGTAGCCCGGCACCGCGTAGGCCCACTTGCTCCAGCGCGCGTTGAGCTCGTCGACTTCCTTCTTCACGTCGTCGACGGACTTCAACTCCGGCGCCTTGGGAGCCTCGGGCGCGCCGTCGACCACGGGGGGCGGGGGACCGGCGGGCGCGGCGCGCAGCGCTTCGTCGAAGGATGCGCGCAGCGTGAGCCAGGTCTTGCCGTCCTTTTCGACCGTCTTCGCATCGACGACCAAGCCGTCGAAGGCCGAGAACACCGTCGCCGTCGCGCCGCTGGTGTCGAAGCCCTCGCTCTTCTGCACGTCTTCGAGGCTCATGTACTGCAGCGACGAGGCGAGCGAGTCGGCGACGCCTTCCCACATCAACTGAGCACCGGCGGGTAGATCTTCGATGGTGAAGTTCTTGTCGGCGGGGGCTGCCTTCGAAACCGCGAGGCGCTCGCCGTCGGCGTGCGCGATCACCACGCGCTGGATGCGCGCGCTCTCGATCTTCGCGACCTCGCGCTCGAACCAGCCCGATGCCTCGCCGGCGACGGTGATCGCGCCTGTGACTTCGAAGACTTGGTCGTTGTCGGCGCGGCGCGCGTAGAGCGAAGGCTTGCCGCCTGGGCCCGAGCTCTCGCAGGGCTTGCCGATGATCACGTCGGCGAGCACCGCGCCGCTCTTGTCCTTGATCGTGACGCGCTTGGATTCCGAGTCGGCGGCGTCGGGCGCCTGCACGCCGAGCTTGGCGTGATAGGCCGGGTTCTTGGTCATCTCGGTCAGGACGTCGGCCTCGGAAAGCCCGACGACGAGTTGGCGTACCTTGCCGAAATCGACGGGATAGCCGCCCTTTTCCGCCGCACCCCAGGCCTCGCCTTCCTTCTTGAGAACCACCGTGCCCGTGGCCGCGACGATGTCGACCTCGACGGCGAGGCCGAGCTTCTCCGCCAGCGTCGCGCAGAATTTCTTCGTGTCGGCTTTCGCAGCCGTGCCCGAACCGGCGCGGCTCGACCACAAACCTGCGGCGAGCACGCCTGCGGCGACGGCGCCCAGGATCACCAGTTGCTTTGTTTTCATGTGCAGATCACGCGGTCTTGCGGCGGTTGGCGCGGTACACGAACACGATCAACGCCGCGGCGAGCACGGCGAGCGGCGCGAGCACGATGTTGAAGAACTTCAGCCAACTGCCGAGGCTCTCGACGTCCTTGTTGAGGTTGTAGCGCACGTCGCGCAGCCGCTCGGAGATCGTCACCAGGTTGGTCTCGAGCTCCGACTTGCGCTGCTTGAACTCGGCGCTGTCGAGCACTTGCTCGGTGTTCTCGCCGCTCTTCGTCAGCATCGACTGGAGCTCGCTCTTGGCCTTGGTGTACTCGTCGTCGAGGCGTTGTTCCTCGGCGCGGTAATTCGTGTCGGCTTCGCGCTTGATGTCCTGCACCTTGAGGAAGGGATACACCGAACCGCCGCGCGCGCGCAGCGACACGAGGTCGGTCGAGCCGTGCAGGTAATCGAGCGAGTTGAACAGGAAGTCGCCGTTGTCAGCCATCTTCTGGCCGAGGCGCTGACCTCCGAAGTTCATCACGCGCACCCACGAACTGTCTTCGAGCATGTCGACGTCGGACACGACGACGACGTTGATGTCGCCGCCGGATTCTGCGAGGTGCGTCGCGGCGTTCACCGGTTCGGCCGGCGCTTCTTCACTCGAAGGCTTGGGCTTGCCGCCCGGGAAGGCCGACTTGACCTTGCCCGTGATGCGCGCGGCGAGCGTGATCTTCTTGCCGCTCGGGAAGAACCCGGCGAGCAGCGCGGGCGGATCGGGTTGGAACTGCACCTTGGCGGTTTCGAGTTCCATCGACTCCTCAGAAGTCTGGATCAGCGGCACGAACTGCGTCGTTGCGCCGGCACGTTGCTCGAGGATGCCCGGCGACTTCATCGTCAACTGGCGCAATTCGGCGGTCGTGACCTCGTCCTTGTTGACCGACTGATCGTCGAGCGTGAGCCAACACACGTACTTCACTTCCTCGGGCCGGCCCTTGTTCGACCAACGCACTGAAGTCGCGAAGCGCTTGTCGGTGGCGATCTTGCCGGCCGCGAGTTGCACGCCCCAGGCTTCGAACAGCTCTTTCAGGTCCGAGTCCTTCTGCGCCATCATCGCCGCGTAGGGATTGTTCGGATCCTGCGGCGGCACTTCCGATTCGCAGAAGGGATCGACGTAGACGAGCGCGCGTCCGCCGCCGAGCACGAACTGATCGATCGCGTACAGAGTCGCTTCGGGCAGCTTTTTGGGATGCACGATGAACAGCAGGTTGACGTCCTTGGGGATCTCGGCCGAGCCCGGGTAGATCGTCTTGGTCTCGTACGACTGACGGATCTGGTCCATCACGTACCAAGGCTGCGGCGCCTGCGCGTTGCGGCCCATCGGATCGGCTTGACCTTCGATCGGCAGCGACGAGAGCACGCCGACGACGAGCTTGCTCGGCTTGGCGAGGCCTGAAATCAGCTTCGACAGGTCGTACTCGAGGAAGTCTTCCTTGCTCGGGTCGAGGAACGGCAGCACCTGCTTGTCGCCGGTCGAGTTCGTGCCCGCGAGTCCGAAGTACACGTTGCCTTCCGCAACCGGCACGCCTTGTACGCCGAACTTGAAGCACTCCTCCTCGGTCTCCGAGTAGGGCTCGGGGTCGAGGATCATGAGTTCGATCTTGCCGTCGGCGCTGTCGCGGTATTCGACGAGCAGCTCTTCGACGCGCTGCGAGTACGCGGCGATGTACTTGTCGGTCAGCTTCTTCGAGCGGAACAGCCGCAGCGTCAACGGATCGTCGAGCTCGCTCAGGATCTTCTTCGAGCCGTCCGACAGCGTGAACAGCTTGTGCTCGGTCATGTCGGCGCGCAGGCCGCGCAATTGGAAGCCGGCGAACAAGTTGATGCCGACGAGCAGCACGATGGCGATCGCGGTGGCGGCGAGCGCGGTGAGCGCGCGGCGGTCCTTGTGCGCGGGAGGTGTTTGTTGGGCGTTCTTGGTCATGGCTCAGTCCGCCTTCTTGAGATCGATCACGATCGCGTTGAGGAACAGGAACACGCCGATGAAGGAGGCGAAGAAGATCAGGTCGCGCAGGTCGATCACGCCGCGGGAAATCGCGCCGAAGTGGGTCAGGAAGCTGAACGAAGTCAGGGCGCGCACGAGCGAGTCGCCGGCGGGCATCCACGACAACATTCCGCGCAGGAACTCGGACACTTGCGGCAAGCCGGCGATCAAGAAGGCGAGGCAAGCCATCACGCTGAGCACGAAGGCGATCACCTGGTTCTTGGTCAGCGACGAAATGCAGGCGCCCATCGCGAGGTAGCCGCCGGCCATCAGCCAACTCGCCGCGTAGCTCGCGAGGATCACGCCGTTGTCGGGCTCGCCGAGGTAATTGACCGTGATCCACAGCGGAAAGGTCGTCGCCAGCGCGATGCCGGCGAAGACCCAAGCCGCGACGAATTTCGAGATCACGAGCTCCGGCAGCGTCACCGGCAGCGTCATCAACAACTCGATCGTGCCTTGCTTGCGCTCCTCGGCCCACAGTCGCATCGACAGGGCCGGGATCAGCACGATGTAGAGGATCGGGTGGAACTCGAAGAACGACGGCCCGAGCGTCGCCTGGCCGGCTTCGTAGAAGCCGCCCAGGTAGAAGGTCAGCACCCCGCACAAGAGCAGGAAGATGCAGATGAAGACGTAGGCGACCGGCGTGGCGAAGTAGCCCGCGAGCTCGCGTTTGAAGAGCACGATC
>CAYHRR010000030.1:0-16066 GCA_964358875.1 uncultured Planctomycetaceae bacterium
GTGGTCGTCACCAATCCGACGCACTACGCGGTGGCGCTGAAATACGACCGCGACGCCTCGCCCGACAAACGCGGTGCGCCGAAGGTCACGGCCAAGGGCGTCGATCATGTCGCCGCGAAGATCAAGGAGCTCGCGCGCGAAGCGGGCGTCGTCGTTTACGAGGACGTGCGGCTCGCTCGCGCGCTGCACGCGCGTTGCGAAATCGGCGACGACGTCCCCGTCGAGCTGTACCAGGCGGTCGCCGAAGTGCTCGCGTACGTCTACGAGGTCCAGAAAAGCCCTGCGCTGGCGCGCAAGTGAGATGAACGATGGCTGACACCACAGTCTCCAGCGCGCAGAACGCCGGCTTGTTCCTGAAGCGCTACGCCGACTGGTTCATGGGCCTGGGCGTGCTCGGGCTCATCGTCACGCTCGTCTCGCCGATTCCGCCGGCCGTGCTCGACGTACTGCTCGCGCTCAATCTGACGATCTCGCTGCTCTTGCTCTTGTTGACGATGAACACGCGGCAATCGGCCGAAATGAGCGTGTTCCCGACGCTGCTCCTGTTCACGACCTTGTTCCGCCTCGGCCTCAACGTGGCGAGCACGCGTCTGATCCTGTCGGGCGGCAGCGCCGGCAGCATCATCAAGGCCTTCGGCAACTACGTGTGCGGCGACAACCTCACCGTGGGCATCGTCGTGTTCCTGATCTTGATCGTGATCCAGTTCGTCGTGATCACGAAGGGCTCGGGCCGCATCAGCGAAGTGGCCGCGCGCTTCGTGCTCGACGCGATGCCGGGCAAGCAGATGGCGATCGACGCCGATCTCAACGGCGGTTTGATCGATCAGAACGAAGCGCGCTCGCGTCGCGCGGCGGTGGCGTCCGAGGCCGAGTTCTACGGAGCGATGGACGGTGCTTCGAAGTTCGTGCGCGGCGACGCGATCGCAGGCTTGATCATCACCGCGCTGAACTTGGTCGGCGGCATCACGATCGCCGTGGTCAAGGGCATGTCGATCGCCGAAGCGGGCCAGCACTATTCGATGCTGACCATCGGCGACGGCTTGGTCAGTCAGATCCCCGCGCTGCTCGTGTCGACGGCCGCGGGCGTGTTGGTCACCAAGGCCTCGAGCGATTCGAGCCTGGGCATGCAGATGTTCGCGCAAGTCGGCGCCAAGCCGCGCGCGACGTTGATCGCCGCAGGCATGATGTTCGCGATCGGACTCTTGCCGGGACTGCCGAAGATCCCGTTCTTCTTGCTCGCGTCGATGCTGCTGTTGACGTGGCGTTCGACGCGCAACGTCGAGAGTTCGAAGGAACTGCTCGGCGAAATGCCGCCCGCGGCGCCGGCGCCCGAAGCTGCGCCGACGCAATCGCCGGCCGAGAAAGAGGCCGAGGCGACGCTCGAGATGTTGAAGGTCGATCGCGTCTCGCTCGAGATCGGCTTCCGACTGATCTCGCTCGTTCAAGATCCGCGCGGCCAAGGCATCCTCGATCACATCTCGCAATTGCGGCGGCGCTTCGCGACGCGCGAAGGCGTCGTGCTGCCGCCGGTGCGCATCAAAGACAACATCAAGCTGCCGCCGAACTGCTACCGCGTGCTCGTCGGCGGTCAGGAAATCGCGCGCGGCGAAATCGAACCCGGGCGCTATCTCGCCATGGATTCCGGCGCCGTCAGCGGCAAGGTGCAAGGCACGCCGACCAAAGATCCCGCCTTCGGTTTGCCGGCGCTGTGGATCCAAGAACACGTGCGCGACGAGGCCGAGATCCTCGGTTACACGGTCGTCGATCCGGTCAGCGTGCTGGTCACGCACCTGGCCGAAGTCCTGCACGGCGCGCTCGGCGAAATCATGACGCGCGACGACGTCAAGGAGCTCATCGAGAACGCCAAGAAGGTCTCGCCGGCGGTCGTCGACGAGTTGATTCCCGCGCGCATCGGCGTCGGCGAAGTGCAAGCGGTGTTGCGCAACCTGGTGCGCGAAGGTGTGTCGGTGCGCAACATGCCGGCGATCCTCGAGGTCATCGCCGATCACGTCGGGCGCACCAAGGATCCCGACACGTTGACCGAGCTCGTGCGTCAGCGCCTCGGTCGCGCGCTGTGCGAAGTCCACGCCGATCGCGTCGGAACCGTGCACGTCGTGACGCTCGATCCGCGCATCGAATCGCGTCTCGCTGCCGCGGTCGGCGGCGCGAACGATCCCGAAGCTCCGGGCGTCAGCCCCGCGTACTTGCAGCGCTTGGTCGAAAAGATCGGCGAGTCGATCGCAGCGGCGACGAAGAGCGGCAGCGACGTGGTGTTGCTCGCGCGCTCGAACGTGCGGCGCTTCCTGGGCGAGCTGGTGCGCGCCTCGCTGCCGAAGGTCTCGGTGCTCTCCTACAACGAAGTCGTACCAGCCAAGTCGGTGAACACGGTCGCCATCGTGCGGCTGGAAGAGTGATCTCCCATGCAGATCCATCGAGTCCGTGGTCGTGATCTCAAAGACGCTTTGCGGCGCGCCGGCGAACAGTTCGGCGTCGACGCGCTGGTCCTTTCGCACGAGCGCATGCCCGACGGCGGCGTGACGGTGGCCGTCGCGGACGCCGAGCGCGGCAAGACGGCGCAAGCGTTGGTCGACACGCGCACGCTCAAGCGCGACGCGGGGCTCGACGACGTCGAGCGCGTGATGCGTCGCCACGGTTGCTCCGACGAGTTCGTGCGCACGACGCTCGCACAGGTTGCGCGCAGCGGCGCGCGCGGATCCTATGCACTCGACGCGGCCGCGACGGTGCTCGCGGGCTCGTTCGAGATCGCGCCGAGTCCGCGCATTCGCAAGCGTGTGGCCGGCAGTGTCGCGCAGCCCTGCGTAATCGCCTTCGTGGGCGCAACCGGCGTCGGCAAGACGACGACGCTCGCGAAGCTCGCCGCGCGCTTGGTTCGCGCCGGTCGACGCATCGGACTGGTGACGCTCGACGTGCAACGTCCGGGCGCCGTCGAGCAACTCGGCGCCTTCGCGAAATCGATGCAGACCTCGGTCGAGCTCGCCGATGACGGCGCCGATCTGGCGCGCATCGTCGCGCGTTCGGCGGCGAACGACTGCGTGCTCGTCGACACGACCGGACGCTCACCGCGCGACGCGGCGGCGCTCGCCGAGCTCAGCACGATGCTGCAACAGGGCGGCGCGCGCGCGACGCTCGAGACCTACCTCGTCGTGCCGGCGACCGCGAGCCGTGCGGCGATCGACGAAGCGCGCGTCGGCTTCGCGGGCGCTCAACCGAGTGCGTGGATCGTCACCAAGCTCGATGAAACGCGCGAGCCCGCCGCCGCGCTCGAATGCGCCGCGCAAGTGCGCGCGCCGGTCGCATTCCTGTGCGACGGTCAAGATGTCGGACTGCACTTGCACCGCGCCGATCCCGAGATGTTCGCCGACCTCTTGCTCAGCGGGAGGATCCGTTGAAGCTCGTGCGCTTCGCCGCACCGTTCGTGCTGTTCACCGGCGGCAAAGGCGGCGTCGGCAAGACCACGCTCGCCGTCAATCTCGGCGTGCATTTGGCGAGCACCGGCACGCGCGTGTTGCTCGTCGACCTCGATCTCGGGCTCGCGAACATCGACGTGCTGCTCAAGCTCGCGCCGCGCGCAAACATCGAAGACGCGCTCGCCGGCCGCGTGCCGATCGCGGAATGCGTGATGGAGGGTCCGGGCGGAATCCACGTGCTGCCCGCGGGCAGCGGCACCATCGCCATGGCCGCGCTCGACGACGATCGCCGCGCGCGTTTGCTCACCGCGCTCGCGCAACTCGCGCCGCAGTACGACGTGTTGATCGGCGACAGCGCCGCCGGCATCGGGCCCGACGTTCTCGCTTTTGGGGCAGCGGCGCAGATCGTGTTCGCGGTGACGACGCCCGACCCGACCGCGCTCACCGACGCCTACGGTTTGATCAAGGCGCTCGAGCTCGCTGCGGCGGAGCGCGGTCTCGAAGTCGCGACGCCCGAACTGATCCTCAACCAAGTCAGCGGCGTCGACGAAGCCGAGGACGTCGCGCGCAAATTGGCCGAAGTGTGCCGGCGTTTCCTCGCGCGCTCGCCGCGTTTGGCGGGCTGGATGCCGCGCTCGCCGCGCGTGCTCGAGGCCGGCCGTCGTCAAACGGTGTTCGCGCTCGCGCCTTCGAAGGGCGGCGCGCACAGCCTCGAACGTCTGTGTCTCGAACGTCTCGGCGAACGCTTGCTGCGCTTGTGCGGCCGATGCGACGCGCCGATTTTGGCCGCTCAAGCTGGAGGAAATCATGTCCGATAGGGGCATCACGGCGCATCCGCTGGCCGTGGCTTGGCTCGCCCTCGGGCGACGCGCGGCCGTTGCCGGTGGAGCGCTCGCGGCTCTGGTTTCGCTCTGGTTCCACACGCCCGTGTGGGTCGCTTCGCTGCGCGGAGCGCTCGCATGGTTGGTGCTGCGCGTCCTCGTGCGCCTGACGGCCGAAGCGCAGCTCGCGTCGATCGGAGACGAGCCCGAGTCGCCGAAGGAGTCCCCCAAGTGAGAGTCACCCACGAACACCGCGCCACCGGGCGAAGTGAGGCCGCATGACGGAGCCCCAAGGCAACCCGTATGTGCAGAGCTTCGATCGCGACAAGCTGATCCTCGATCACGTGCCGTTGCTCAAGCACTTGGTCGGACGCATGGCCTTCGATCTGCCCGGCTCCGTCGAACGCGACGACCTGTTCGGCTGGGGCATGGTCGGTCTGATCCAAGCGGCGGACTCGTGGGAGCCCGGTCGCGGCCTGAAGTTCTCGACCTACGCCTACACCAAGATCCGCGGCGCGATCCTCGACGAGTTGCGCCGCGAGGACTTTCTGCCGCGCGGCCGGCGCGAGAAGGTGCGCGAGCTCGACCGCGCCGTGGCCACGCTCGAACAACACAACGGCGTCGCGCCGTCGCCCGAGGAGATCGCCCAGGAAATGGGCGTTTCGCTCGACGAAATCGACGAGATCCTGCTCAGCGCGCGCAGCGCGGGACATGCCTCGCTCGACCACGAGGTCAGCGAAGGCCTGTTCGAGAAGCTGAGCGATCCGCACACGAACGATCCGCACGGCTCGGTCGAATTCGCGGAGCTCAAGGTGCTGCTCGTGCAGGCGATCCACGCCTTGCCCGAACAGGAGCGCACCGTGATCACGCTGTACTACGCCGAGGAGCTCTTGCTGCGCGAGATCGCCGACGTGATCGGCGTCACCGAATCGCGCGTCAGCCAAATCCACACGCGCGCGATCTACCGCCTCAACCGTGAACTCTCCGCGCGCATCGGGAGCTCGATGTGAGGGCCCGATGGACTTCGCGATCCGAGCTCCGGAGCCCGATGTTCACCAGCTCCACGATCAAGCGCGCCGCAAGAAGCGCGAAGCTCCGCCGCGCGAGTTCGAAGAGCAGCTCGAACACGCGGCTCCAAACCACGCGTCACCCACGCCCGAACGCGCGCCGCACGGCGGCGACGAAGCGGGCATCGGGGAACGCCTCGACGTCATCGCCTGAAAGGTCAACGTGCAGACGATCCTGAAGAAGCAGTTCGTGCAGCTCGAAGCGTCCGAGCGCGTCGGCGGCGGCAAGCAAGGTGCGGCGAGCGCGCCTCGCGTGTGCGCGAAGCAGGTCGAGTTGCTGCGTGTCGGCGGCGTCGTGCAAGCGCTCGAAATCACCTGCTCGTGCGGCGAAAAGACCGTCGTCGAGCTCGACTACATCGAAGGCCAGGAGTGAAGCCATGAGTGCTCGAAACATCGCCGGCTTCGTCTTGTTCGGCGCGCTGTGCTCGGCCTGCGCGCAACTCCAACGCACGTCCGCGGCCGTTCAAGGCGACGCCGGCGGAGCGCACGCCGACGAGGCCAATGCGCAGTGGGGCGGCAGCAAGCTCTACGCGCGCGACGGCAGCGTCGTCGGCGACGGCGCGCAGCAGGACTCCGGCACCGCGCCGCGCGAACTCGCTCCGAGCGAGGGCGGGCGCATGTACATCCTCGAGCTGTATCAGAAGGCGATCGATCAACGCGACGCGCTCGAAAGCGAGTTGGGCGACATGCGCGCCGAACTCGACCTGGCGCGCGAGGCCTTTGCGAAGTCCGACAACGAGCTGCTCGCGGCCGAAGCCAAGATCGCTCAAATCACCGGCGAGAACCGACGCCTGCTCGACGAGAACGTCGAGCTCGCCGCGCGCTTGACGACGGCTCAGATCCGGCGCTTGCAAGTCGAGAAGCTGTTGCTCGAGACGCGCCTCGACGAACTCAAGGTCGCGTCGCTGCCCGTCGCCGCCGTCAGCGCTCCCGTCGCGCCGCCGGCGAGCAATGCGGGCGCGGCGAGTGCGTCCCACACCGAACCGATCAAGCACTGACATGCGCCGCGCGCATCTGCTTTCGCTCGCGCTGTCAGCGCTGTGCGCCTCGTGCGCCGCGCTCAACGCGCCGTCGTCGCCGCCGCTGGCCAACGCGCACAGCGTGCCCGACTTCAGCTCGTACCGGCTGCGGCGCGTCGGCCTGTTGCCGTTCAACGGCAAGGGCCTCGATCCCGCGCGTTCGCGCGAGCTGCAGGAATCGTTCCTGTTCGAACTTGCCGGACGTTCGAAGTTCGAGGTCGTGCTGCTGACGCCGCAGAACCTTGCGGAGGTCGATGCGGCGCAGCCCTACGAGCGCGGCGTCTACACGGCGCGTTCGATCCTCGACATCTCCGAGCGCTTCCGGCTCGACGGTTTGCTCGTCGGCACCGTGACGCAGATGCAGGTGTATTCGCCGCAATTGCTCGGGATGCAGCTCGAACTGGTCGCGGCCGAGACCGGGCTCGTGATTTGGTCCTCCGAGTGCCGCATCGACGGCGCCGACAGCGGATTCCAGGCACGCCTCGCGCGCTACCAAGCGTCGCAGTCCACTGCGGACGGCTCCGACGGCGAAATGGAAGTCACGCTGCTGTCTCCCGCGCGGCTGATGCGCTTCGCCGCCGCGCAAGTCGCGGCGACGCTCTGACACGCGGCCCGCGACGCGCGCGTGTTCGCCGACGGAGCGCTGTCAACGGCGTGCCGCATCACTGCTGCGCTTGCGCGGCGACGGACGCGCGACGACACGCAGCCGATGCTCCATCGTTTCGGAGTGACGCGTCGACGAGCTCGAAGTCGACGCGTGCGAAGGCCGAGCGTGCGCGCGAGCTCGTGGAGCGCACCTCGCACGCTCTGCGTTGCGCGGGCCAAGCGCGGGCGCACGCTCGCCACGTGAGGCCGCCGACTGCAAACGAAAGCAGCCCGCGGCACGAGCGCCGTGGGCTGCTTTGATCGTTCGAGTTCGAGCGCTACTCGCCGCTCAACATCTTGTCGGCGGCGCGGTCGACGAGCTCGGTGATGTTGAGCCGACCGTCGAGGTAGCGCGCCGTGAGTTCCTTGATGCGCTCGTCGCGCTGCGGAGCGTTGCTTTGCGCCGCGCGTTCGAGAATGCGCGCGAGCATCTTGTGACCGTCGTTCGAGATCGCGATCTGGTCCGCGCCCTTCTCGGTCTTGGTTTCCGGCTGCGTCGCCGCAGCGTTGGCCTTGCGCGTCGCAACGTAGTCAGCGCGTGCCTTGGCAACCTTGTCCGCACGCTCCGTCGCGTGGTTCTTCAGATAGCGCTCGCGCTGGTCGGAGACGCGTTGCTGGAAGTTCGCGCGGTGCTGTGCACGGGCGGCTTCGATCGTCGCGGGGTCCTTGGGCGCCTTCGTCTCGGCGGACTCTGCGGTTGCGGCGTCATCCAGCTTCACCGGCTGACGCTTGTTCGCCATGTCTCGCACTGACTTCGTGGGGTCGAAGCGCAGTTGCGGGGCACGGCCATCGGACGAGTTGGGTTTGATGTCCATGTGCTTTTCTCCTTGAGCCTCAAGGAGCCTGTCGCCCGGTTATCGGCGTTCCGCCGCGGGAGCTCAGGGCTTTCTTGAGGGAAGGTTTGGAATCTCGTGGGAACCGAACTGAGGGGTTTCGTCCCGAGGCAGTTGTCGGACGCTTCGCCGCGCGCTTGAGCCGCGCCTGTGAAGCGGCGCGCAATCGAGCTGCAAAGCATTGTCGACACACAGGTTAGGCGGCGAAGTTCTTGCCGCCCCAAGGCGCGCTGCGCATGCTGTGGCCCATGTTCGGCGCGCGCTGCAGTCGGGCCACGTTGCTCCTTATATGGAGCGTGCTGGGCGCGTTCGTCCCAGGAGCGGCCCACGCGCAAGCACCGCGAGCGCAGCCCAACCGCGTCGACTACGTGATCGATGTCGCCGTCGACACGACGACGATGCGGCTCAGCGGCAGCGAGACGGTGCACTTCGTCAACAACACCGGCGCACCGACGAGCGAGCTGTGGTTCCACCTTTATTGGAACGGCTTCGCGAGCAACACCTCGACGCACCTGCGCGAATCCAAGGGCGCGCTCGATTTCGACGACGGCTGGGGTTGGCAGCGCGTGAAGTCGCTGCGCGTGCTCGGCGTCGATTTGACGTCGTCGCTCACCTACGAGCATCCCGACGACGACAACGTCGACGATCGCACGGTGCTCAAGGTCGCGCTGCCGCAACCGCTGGAGTCAGGGAGTGCGCTCGACATCGCGCTCGAGTGGGAAGCGCAGATCCCCAAGCTGCGCCGCCGCACGGGCTTCAAGGGCAACTTCCTGTTCATCGCGCAGTGGTTCCCGAAGCTCGGCGTGTTCGAAGGCGCGCGCGGCTGGAATTGCCATCAGTTCCACGCCGCGACGGAGTTCTTCAGCGACTACGGCACCTACGACGTCACCATCGATCTGCCGGTCGAATACGACGACAAAATCGGTGCCACCGGCAAGCCGGAGCCCGCCGTGCGTTCGGGCGGTCGCGTGCGCACACGCTTCCTCGCGCCCGATCCGATCGATCGACAACTCGTCGATGCCGCGGGCAACAGTCCGCTCGTCCACGACTTCGCGTGGACGGCCGATCCCGACTACAAGCGCATGAAGCGCTCCTTCAGCGCCGACGAGTGGCACACGAAATACAGCCGCGACGTCGAGCTCGTGCGGAACGCGCTCGGTCCGCAGAAGAATCTGGCGCTGCGCAGCGTCGAGGTCACCGTCCTCGTGCAGCCCGAGCACGAGCGCCAATGGGAGCGCTACTTCAAAGCGACCAGCGCCGCGCTGTTCTTCTACGGCCTGTGGTGGGGGGAATACCCCTACAGCCACATCACCGTCGTCGATCCCGCCTGGGGCGCAGGACAGGCCGGGGGCATGGAGTACCCGACGTTGTTCACCGGCGGTTCGCGCATGTGGACCACGCGTCCGATGCAGGAACCCGAGGGCGTCACGGTCCACGAGTGCGGCCATCAGTTCTGGTACGGGCTCGTCGGCAACAACGAATTCGAGTCGTCGTGGCTCGACGAGGGCTTCAACACCTACGCGGACTCCGAAGTCGCCGCGCGTGTCTTCAAGCGCCAGCTCGACACGAGCGAGTACTTCGGCGTGCCCTTCGAAGGCAGCGCGCTGTCGCCTTTGCCCGACGCGAGCGGTCTCGAAGGCGCGTTGTCGGCGCAACGCATCGCGCTGCCCTTCGGCATCGAGCTGCGGCCGGTGCGCAACGACGGTTTCGCGGCGTGGTGGCGCGATCAACCGCGCTTGACCTTCGTCGAGCAGTGGAACGACCCGCGCGCGTCCGATCGCATCCGCTTCTTGACCGGGCCCGATCGCGATCCCGTGGACCACGTGAGCTTTCGCTACGCCGATCACCAGTCGTACCGCATCAACAGCTTCCAACGCCCGGCGCTGGTGCTGCGTTCGCTGAATGCGGTCGTCGGCCACGAGGCCTTCTTGCGCGGCATGCGCCACTACGCCGAGCTGTGGCGCTATCGCCATCCGACGCCGCAGGATTTCTTCGACAGCTTCTGCGCCGGAGCGGGCGTCGACGTGCATTGGTACTTCGAGGAGCTGTTGCGCGGCACGGACACGATCGATTGGAGCGTCGCAGTCACGCAGAAAGCCGCTGCGAAACCCGCTGGTTTCACGCAGGCGAGCCCGACTGGGGAATGGACGCGCAGCGAAGCTCCTCAGGTCGCCGCGCCCGTCGACGCGACGCATCCCAAGCTGCCGGCGGCCGAGCCGAACTGGGAGAGCACGATCATGATCACGCGCAAAGGCGGCCTGCGCCTGCCGCTGGTGATCGAGTTGCGCTTCGACGATCGTTCGAGCGAACGCATCACTTGGTCGCGCGAGGAGCAAAGCCTTTCGATGTGGCTCGCGCTCGAACGCAGCGGCACGAAGAAGCTCGTCGCGGCCTTGGTCGATCCCGACGGCCTCTACCCGATCGACCTCGACCTCTCGAACAATCGTTGGTTCGAGCAGCGCGACACGCTCGCACCGTGGCGTTGGTCGGAGCGCGTGTTCCAGCGCAACCTGCAGCTCCTGCACTGGCAGTCGGGACTCGGCGGATGAGCATCTGGAAGGACCCCCGCGATCAGGATCCGCGCGAGCCCGAATTGCCGCGCTGGATTTTTCTGCACGCGCTGCGCTCGACGCTCGGGCGCACGCCCGTGTGGCTGATCGTCGGCGGCGTGACCGCGTTGCTCGCCGTCCTCGCGACGGCGCCGTGGCTCACGCACTACCGTTCGGCGATCGACAGCGGCTACGAGTCCGGCACGTTGCTCGTCGATCTCGACGAGACGTTTCGCGTCGACAACCGTTCCGCGCGCGGCGTCGTCGAAGCGGCGACAGCGAGCCTCTCCAGCTTGTTGGCCTTCGTAGCCGCGCTGTTCGGAACGTTCGCGGCCGGCGGTTGGTTGCAGGTGTTCCTCGAGCACACGCAAGGCGAGAGCGTGCGCAAGTTCTTCTACGGCGGCGCGCGCTTCTTCTTCCGCTTCGTGCGCGTGTGGCTGCTGACGCTGCTCTTGCTGCAATTGCTCGGCTGGCTGTGCTACGGCGCGCCGTGGAACCTGTTCGTGCTCGAGAATCTGTTCGATCTCGCCAAGCACGATTTGAAGGACCTACCCAGCGAAGCGACGGCGCGGCGCATCGTGCTCGCGCAAGACGGCCTGTATTTCGTCGGCACGATGTTGCTCTTCGCGTGGGGCGATCTCACGCGCACGCGGCTCGCCGCGCACGGCACGAAGTCGGCGCTGTGGGCGGGCCTGTGCACGATCGCGTTGCTCGTCACGCGCCCGCTGCGCGCGTTGCGACCGCTCGCTTTGATCACGCTGTGCGAAGCGACCGCGCTGTGGCTCGCGGGCGAGCTGACGGCGAGCATCGACGCTTCGTTGACGCCGACCTCGAGCGCCTGGCCGGTGCTCGGCATGTTCGCGCTCGGGCTCACCGTGTTTTTCGTGCGCACCGTGACGCGTGGCGCGCGCTACTCGGCGTGTGTGTTGGTGACGCGCGACTACGTGCGCCCGCTGACGCGGCCCGACCCGTGGAAACACTCGATCGGCGGCCCCGGCGGTCCGCGCTATCCGATCGACGGTGACGAGTACGGCGTCGCCTTGTGAAACGCGGCGCAGCGCGCTCACTCCATCACGCGTTGTTCGCGACGCAGGCCGAGGTAGGCCGTCGAGAAGGCGATGAAGCTCGCGCCGAAGAGCACGCCGGAGTACTGCCCGATGCCGAGCTGTAACCAGATCAGTTGCAGGATCAGGTAGGGCACCGCGGCGATCAGCGGCGTTGCGAGCTGACCCGCGTCGGTGCGCCACCAGGCTTCGCCGATCGCAACGGCGAGCACGATCCCGACCGCCGAATGCAGCGGCGCGAAGCCCTTGAGCCACACTTCGGTCCCGCCGACGAGCACGAGCGCTTCGACGATGCTGCGTCGGCGCAGCGCCTTCGACCGCTCGGCGACGCGCGCGTCTTGTTCGGCTGTTTCCGTCCAGCCTTGGCGCACGATGCGCTGCACGCCCGGCTGCAGGTTGCGGAACGACTCCGACTGTTCGCGCGGATCGATCGACGTGGCGGGCGCGGCGCGTCGTGCGTAAGGGCGGTGCATCCGACCTTGATCGGCCCGACGAGGCTCGGAACTTTGGCTGCGCGAGCGCACCGGCGCGCGACGCTGCGAGCTCACATTTCGACAGGCAGCCTGTGCGCGAGTTCAAGCGAGCGCGGTTCCACGTTCGTCGAATAGGCGAGCACCTCGACACCGGCTTTGAACGCCTTGCGCAGCGCTTTGCCGTACTCCGCGTCCACTTCGTCGGCCGGTCGGAAGCGCGCGACGTCGTTACGACTGACGAAATAGAACTGCACCGCGCGCCGGCCCTGTTCGACCATGCGCGTCAGTTCCGCGAGGTGTTTGAGCCCGCGCTCGGTGGGCGCGTCGGGGAACGCCGCGCAGTCGCCGATCGCGTAGGTCGTGTTCTTCACTTCGACGTAGCAAATCGCGCCGGACTTCTTGCGCAGGAACACGTCGATGCGACTGTTCACGCCGTAGGCAACTTCGCGGCGCGCCTCGTCGTAGCCCACGAGCTCGGGAATCAGGCCCGCGCCGATCGCTTCGAACACCGCCGCATTCGGCAGGCTCGTGTCGACGTTGACGAGCGTGCGTCCGACGCGAATGGCCTGGAACACGTAGCGCAGCTTGCGTTCGGGGTTCTGCGAATCGCGCAGCACCACTCGCCGGCCTTCTTCGAGACAACCGAGCAAGCTGCCGGTGTTCGGACAGTGCGCAGTGATCATCGTTCCGTCGTCGAGCTCGACGTCGGTGAAGAAACGCTTGTAGCGCCGCAGGAACTTGGCCTCGATCGTCGGGAGCTCGATGCGCATATGGCGCGGAGGGTACGCAGCGCGCGCGCGCTCACCTACCAGCGCTGCGCGGAGTTTCGAAGATGCGCTCCGCCAGCGCGCGCGCGACGAGCGCGTTGCCCTCTACGTTGAAGTGGTTGTCGTCGGGGCTGACGATCAGCTCCGTCGCCGGCCGCGCGCGCAGCGCAGTGCACACATCGAGCGCTTCGAAGCCGCGCGTGTGCGCTTCGTTCACGACGAAGGCGTGGATGTCGGCGTAGGGGTACTCATCCCACGGACGCGGCGGCTGCAGCATCGGCAAGACCGCCAGCAGCACCGGTACGTTTGCGACGCGACACAGCTCGCGCGCTTCATCGAGCGCCGCCGCGACCTGCGGCCAGAAGGGGCCGTCGGGATTGTGCAGCGCGCGCCAGTAGTCGCCTTGGCCGTACCGCGCGATGCGCCGGATCTGTCGTTTGCTCGCCAACCATCGCAATACGTGCGAGTGGCGCCACAGCGGTGTCGGCGCGAAGTTCAACTGCAGCGGCTGCAACGGCGCGATCTCGGGGTCGTTGAGGCAGTACGCGATCACCACGAGATCGGGCCGCAGCGCGAGCGCCTTTTCGCGCAAGCAGGCCACCTCGTCGAGCGTCGAATATCCGCCGACGCCGAAGTTCAGCACCTCGAAACGCCGGCCGTCGCGCGGCTCGTGCGCGGCGAGTTCGCGCTCGAGTTGCGCCGGAAAGTCCTCGCCTTGCTGCACGCCGAAACCGAAGGCCATCGAATCGCCGATCACAGCGATGCGGAACAGCTTCGGCGTGTCGATCGGCGCGAGTTCGGGTCCACGCAGACCGAGCGCGTTGGTGCGAATGCCCATGCCGCGTGTCTCGAGATTCAGGTGCGCAGCGACCTCGTAATGGAGGCCCGGGCGCGTCGACGGCACGTGCACGAGTCCTGTCCAATCGGTCGCAGCCTGAACGCCCTCGCTGCGCGGAGCGAGGAAGCGCACGGGCGCGAAAACGCGCAGGTAGCCCTCGAACGCGAGTGCGAGCAGCAGCAATGCGGCGAGCGACAGCGCGAAACGTCGGGACATGGAATTCACTCACGTCCATCCCACGTGAGCCGGCGTGTATCAGCAATGACCCGAGTCGAACAAACTCCGCCGAGCCTGCACGACGACGACGCTAACCTCGGCGCGCATGAAGCTGATCAACGCACTCACCGTCTCGTTGCTCGCCCTCGGTTCGTGTGCGTCGCAGGAGCCGCGCGTGCTATCCGTCGAACGCCCCGGGGACGGCGCGCCGCGCTGCGGCCTCGGCAAATCCTTCCACGCAGGTCGTCGCGCAGCCTTGCGCGCGGCGCTCGGCAAGGGCGTCGTCGTCGTGCGCGGACTGCCCGAGACGCGCGACTACGAGCCGTTTCGACAGGACAAGGTCTTTTGGTACCTGACCGGCATCGAGAGTCCGAACGCTTGGCTCGTCATGGATTGCGCGTCCGGGCGCGAGGTGTTGCTTCTGCCTGAGCGCGACAAACGCGGCGAGATTTGGGACGGCGAGCAGTGGGACTCGAGCGACGCGTGGGTGAAGGAGCTGACGGGCTTCAGCGAGATTCGCGCCACGAAGGCGGTGGAGCAGCTCCTCGGCGACATGCTCGGCCGCGACGCGAGCTTGTGGATCTCGATGCATCCCAACCTCGAGCTCTCGGGTTGTTGCGACCGTGCGACGCCCTTCGATCGCAAGCAGAAGAAGGATCCGTTCGACGGACGCGCCAGCCGCGAAGAGGCCTTTCGCGATGCGCTCGCCGCGAAGTTCGAACGCACGCCGCGCGATTTCAAACCGGCGCTCGATGATCTGCGGCTCGTCAAGCAGCCCGAAGAGATCGACGCGATGCGCCGCGCGGGACAGGCGGGTTGCGACGCGATGCTCGAGGCCATTCGTTCCAGCGCACCCGGCGTCGGCGAATGGGAATTGGCCGCGTTGATGTCGTGGATCCAAATCGAAGGCGGCGCGGCCGGCCCTGCGTACCAAGCGATCGTCGGCGTCGGCGCGAATTCGCTCGTGCTGCACTACAGCGTCTGCAATCGCCGCGCGGCGGCCGGCGAAGTGGTGTTGATCGATTACGCGCCCGAGGTCGATCACTACACGAGCGACATCACGCGCACCTGGCCGATCGACGGCAAGTTCAGCGCGCGACAGGCCGAGCTCTATGACGCCGTGCTCGAAGCGCAACTCGCCGGCATCGCCGTGGTGAAGCCCGGCGCGACGCTCGGCGACGTCGAAGGCGCGGCGCGCGCGGTGCTCGACAAGCGCGGGCTCGCGAAGCTCCTGCCGCACGGCGTGTCGCACTACATCGGCCTCGAAGTGCACGACGTCGGCGATTACTCGCGCCCCTTCGTGCCCGGCGTGTGCTTCACCGTCGAGCCGGGCCTGTACGAGAGCGCGACCGGCATCGGCGTGCGCATCGAAGACGTCGTCGTGGTCACCGCCGATGGTTGCGAGGTTTTGTCGAGCACTTGCCCCAAGGACCGCGCCTCGATGGAAAGCCTCGTCGCCGGCGAAGGCGTGCTCGATCGGCTGAAGAAGCGCTGAGTCGCCGCGCCCGCGCGCGTGGCAAACCGCACGCGGCTCCGTACACTCTCCGCCCCCATGGTTTCCCTCAGAGAATCCCGCGACCGCGCTCAGACGTTCCAACGCCACCTCGAACAACTCAAGGTGAGTCTTTGACTACGCGGGCGAGCGGAAACGACTGACGGAGATCGAAGAAGCGGAGCTGCAGCCGGGCTTTTGGGACAACCCCGAAAAGAGCCAGCGCCTGATCGCGGCCAAGAAGTTGGCGCTCGGCGTCGTCGAACCGATTCGCAAGGTCGACGCCGCGCTCGAGGAGATCGAGATCAACTGCGAACTCGGTGCTGAACTCGGCGTCGAGCAAGTCGAAGCGGACCTGACGCGCCTCGAGGCCGACATCGAAGCGGCGCTCGCCAAGCTCGACTTCCGCGTGATGCTCGGCGGGCCCAACGACGCGACCAATGCCTTCGTGCAAATCACGCCGGGCGCCGGCGGAGTCGACTCGTGCGACTGGGCCGGAATCCTCATGCGCATGTACACGCGCTGGGCGGAGGAGAAGGGCTACACGATCGAGATCATGGAGTTCGACGAGGAGCCCGAGGGCGGCATCCGCGGCGCGACCTTGCGCATCGTCGGCCCCTTCGCCTTCGGCTACCTCAAGGCCGAGCGCGGCGTGCATCGCTTGGTGCGCATCAGTCCCTTCGACGCCAACGCGCGGCGCCAGACGGCCTTCGCGGGCGTCGACGTCACGACGGAACTCGGCGACGACGTCAAGGTCGATCTGCGCGACGACGATCTCGAAATCACGACCATGCGTTCGGGCGGCGCGGGCGGACAGCACGTCAACAAGACGGACTCCGCGGTGCGGCTGACCC
>CAYHRR010000031.1:0-15969 GCA_964358875.1 uncultured Planctomycetaceae bacterium
CGTTGATCGCGACCGTGCTGGCGCTCTCCTTGATGAACCTGTTCCAGCGCGAGCTCGATCCGGTGCGCGCGGCGATCATCTATGCGGTCGAGCCGATCTGGGCCACGCTCGTGTCGCTCGGCCAAGGTCGCGAGGAGCCCTCGGCGTGGCTGTACATCGGTGGCGGCGCGCTGCTCGCCGGCAATCTGGTCGCCGAGCTCGGGCCGCTGCTCTGGCGGCGCCGATTCTCTTCCGTCGACGGTAGATAGAGCTGCGGCGCCGGACGCCGCGTGGCTAGAATCCTCGGCCTCGTCCAGGCTTGCAACAGCGCTGAATAGCCCCATGTCCACCACGCTCACCGACGCGATCTACACGCAGCTCCGCCAGGTCTTCGACCCGGAAATCCCGGTCAATATCGTCGATCTCGGTCTGATCTACGACGTGCACGTCGACGGGCCGAACTGCCTGGTGACCATGACGCTGACTTCGCAGGCCTGCCCGGAAGCCAAGACGATTCCCGACGTGGTCAAGCGCCGCTGCAGCTCGGTCCCCGGCATCACCTCGACCGAGGTGAAGATCGTGTGGGAGCCGACCTGGACGCCGCAACGCATCTCGCCCGAGGGCCGCAAGCTGCTCGGCATCGACGAAGAAGTCGAGCTGTAGTCGGCGCGGGCGCGCGACGCGCCTATTGGACGACGTTCATCGCGCCCGGCGGAGGAGTCGGCGGCGGCGCACACGACTAGACTCGTGCGCAAGGAGACCTCGATGATCCGCTCGCTCGTAGGAATCGCGCTCGTTGCATGGCTAGCGTTCGCATCGACGGCGCAAGAGACGCCGAAAGGCGCAGCCGTCACGAAGGAGGAGAACCTCGCCTACCCGACCTTCGAGCCCTTTACGTCGTCGCGCATGTTCAAGGTGATCGCGCCTGATCTGGAGAAGGTGAACCTTGCGGACTTGGCGAAGGAACTCGGCACCGTGTCCGAGATCGGCGAGGAGTCGAAACGCGTGGCCGAACGCGCGACCGGAACCGAGAAGCCGAAGGGGCCTTCCGCCGCCCTCCTACCGGAGTTGCCCAAGGACGCGCGCTCCCTCTATTCGATACTGCCGATCGTGATGATGAAGCTTGCGCCGCTATGGGACACGCAGTCGTGGTCGGCGGAGCAAGTGAAACTCGCGCAGGACGCCGCGAAGATCCTCACGCACTTCAAGGGCGCGCCCGCGTTCACCTGCGCCGAAGGCAAGCAGACTGAGAACCGCGCCGCCTTGGAGGCGCTCGTGCGCTGGTTCCACGCGACCGCGGCACGGCCGGAGTGCTTCGCCGCCATGATCTTCACCATGGACGACGGGCCGTTCGCCGGCCTGCCGTACGAAACGACGGAAGTCATCGCCACGACGAGCGTGCAGAAGCTCGACGAGATCACGGAGCTGCGCTTGGCCAAAGCCGCGCGCCCGAAGGAGCCCTGGATCTTGCAATGCGTCCGCGACGGCAAACTGCTGTGGTCGCGCGTAGTCTCCGCGGCACCGGATGAATCGGTCGCGGAGGTGTCCTTTGCTTCCACGCCGCCGCTGAAGATCGGCGCCTACGGTTGGAAGGTCTACATGCGCGTGAAGTGGAGCTACGGCCCCGAGCAGGCGCACCTGTACGTCGACGCGAAGGCGAATCCGCCCTTCTACTTCCTGAGCTGGTAGCGCCGCGCGGCGCCGCTACTGCACGACGTTCATCGCGCCCGGCGGAGGAGTCGGCGGCGGCGCGTTCGGATTGCGCTTCAGCTCTTCCTTCCAAGCGAACATGCGCGCCTTGGCCGAGGCCGTTTCGGCGTCCGCGATCTTGCCCGCGCGCTGCAGGAAGATCGACAGGCTCGTGTAGGCGAAGGGGTCGCTCGGCGTCAGCTCGATCACGCGCTGCAGGGTCGCGATGGCCTCGTCCTGGCGCCCGAGCTTCGATTGCGCCGTCGCCATCGCGTGGATGACCTCGGCCCAATCCGGCTTCTGCTCCAGCGCGAGCCGGTACTCGGCGATGGCCTGTTCGTGCTGATTGAGGCCGAAAAGCTTCAATCCGGCGAGGTAGTGAGTCTTTGCTTCGGCCATGGGCGTGCGAAGCATAGCAGGCCTGCGCTGCGGATCGGCTGCGTACATCGACGTGTTGCCGCGCGGCATGGTGAGCCTCCGTCGAGCGCGCGGAACGAGCGAGGGCGCACCGATCGGCGGCGCGCCCTCGTGAAACCGGCCGAGAGAATCAGCTCACATGCCGGGCTTGATGCCCAGCTTGGCGAAGCCCTTGTCGTCGAAGTTCTTGCGGAACATGTCGCGCAGCTTGCTCGCCGCGGCGTCGTAGGCCGCCTTGTCCGTCCAGGTGTTGCGCGGGTTGAGGATCTCGCTCGGCACGCCGGGGCAGGTCTTCGGCATCTTCAGATTGAAGGTCGTGTGCTGCTCGTACTCGACCTTGTCGAGCGCGCCCGAGAGCGCGGCGTTGAGCAAGGCGCGCGTGTGCTTGATCGAGATGCGCTTGCCGACGCCGTAGGCACCGCCGCTCCAGCCGGTGTTGAGCAGGATGCAGCGCGCCTTGTGCTTCTGCATCTTCTCGCCGAGCAGCTTGGCGTACACCGACGGCTTGTGGGCCATGAACGGCGCGCCGAAGCACGACGAGAAGGCCGCCTTGGGCTCGGTGACGCCGACTTCGGTGCCGGCGAGCTTGGCGGTGAAGCCCGAAACGAAGTGGTACATGACCTGCTCGGCGTCGAGCACCGCGACCGGCGGCAGCACGCCGAAAGCATCGGCGGTCAAGAGCACGATCGTCTCGGGATGCGGGCCTTGGGCCTTGGGCATCACGTTCGGGTTGGCGGTCAACGGGTAGCTGAAACGCGTGTTCTCGGTGACCGAGTTGTCGTTGAGGTCCAGCTCCTGGGGATCGCACTGGTCCATCGTCTTGCCCTTGGCGGGCGGGACGTTTTCGATGATCGTGCCGGCCTTCGACAGCGCGGCGGCGATCACCGGCTCGGCCTCCTTGTTGAGGTCGATCAGCTTCGCGTAGCAGCCGTCCTCGAGGTTGCACAGACCGTTGTCGCTCCAGATCGTCTCGTCGTCGCCGATCAAGCGGCGCTCGGGATCGGCGGAGAGCGTCGTCTTGCCGGTACCCGAGAGGCCGAACAGGATCGCGCCGTCGCCCTTCATGCCGACGTTCGCCGAGCAGTGCATCGACAGGCGACCTTGGAGCGGCAGCAGGTAGTTGCCGACGGTGAAGATGGTCTTCTTGACCACGCCGCAGTAGTCAGCGCGGCCGGCGACCAGGCAGATGCGGTTCTTGACGTCGATGACGATCGCGGCTTCCGCGCGGCAGCCGTCGCGCTCGGGCACGCACACGAAGGACGGCGCGTTGAGCATGGTCCAGCGGCGCGCCGCGACGTCCTTCACGCCCGGCAGGTCCTTGGGAAACATGTTGTGCGCGAACATCGCGTGGACCGCGTACTCGCCGACGAAGCGGTAGGGAATCGCGAACTCGGAGTCGGCGCCGACGAGGACGTCCTTGACGTAGAGCTGCGACTTCTTGGCGTTGAGGTGCTCGACGACGCGCTTGAGCAGACCCTCGTACTTCGCCGGGTCGTAGCGCTGCATGTCGTCCTTCCACCAGAACACGTCGGCGATCTCCGGCCAGCACACCGCGTAGGTGTCCTTCACGCGCCGCCCGGTGCAGTCGGGGTCGGTGTAGTAGACCAGCGGGCCCTTCACACCGAGCTTGGTCGGGAAGCACTTCTGAGCGTTGCTCGGACCGTTCTTGGCGACGCGACCGCGGTCGTTCGCGATGGCCTCGGCGAAGAGCTCGTCCTTCGACAGGTTGTATTTGTAGGAGACGGACTTCAGCCCGAGCAGGGTCTCGAGCTCGGCCTTGAAGTCGGCCTGCGGTGCGTGCGTGGTGGTGGTCATTGGGGGTGTTCCGGGAGGGTCGCATCCGGTGGGTCTGTGCGACTCCGGGGCTGCGGCGTGAAGCGCAACAGGTTAACGAGCGCTCGCCGTCCGACCAGGGGGCAGCCGTTCGCGGCGCCGTCGGCGTGTTCGGTCCGCGTGCCGGAACGCGCACCGCGATTGACGGACTCTTAGTCGGCCCTTCAGACCGCCGGTCGATCTTGTCGAAGCCGCAGTGGGTCACGCAGCGCGTCGAGGCCGCGATCTTCCCGAGACGAAACAACCCAAGACTCCGATCGCCGCCCGCGCGCCGACCCCTGCGCAGATTGCCATGGAACCTGATCACAAGCCTGAACACGCCTGCCCGCGCTGCTACGAAGAACTGCGCGTCGTCGATGCCGGAGGAGATCCTTCGCGCGCCGTCCTTTTGGCCTGCCCGGAGCCCTACTGCGACTACGTGATGGTCCTGACGGACCGCGAGAGCTTCTCGGCGCGCAAGTGGAGCTGGCCGGACCTGTTCCGCTTCACGCGCGCGGCGGGCTAAGCACGGCGAAGCGCTCCGCATCCAAGGAGCGCGGAGCGAAGTGGCGCGGCGAGCGCAATCGTGTGCGCCATGCACACACGCACATCGCTAGCTCTCGTTCTGTCGCTGTTCGCGGCGGCCGCTTGCACCGCTCAATGTGATTGGCAACCGCGCGCGCCGCCGTACCACGATGCGGACCTCACGCCGAGTCGGCACGTCCGCATCGTGTTGATCGACGACGGTTCACTACGGATCAGCAATGCGCGCATCAAAGAAGAACGACAGCTCCTGACCGGCTCGCGCCGCGATCTCGCCGGCCTTTTCCATCCGGTAGCTGCGGTCCCGCTGTCTTCGATCAAGTCGCTCGACCTGGCGCGATGCGCGCCGAAGCGGACCGCGGTCGACGCAGTGGTCGACTTCGTCGTGCACCTCGCCATCCTCGGCGGGTTCGTCGCCAGTGCTGTCCTCAGTGCTTTCGCTTAGCCAAGGGCAACGAGCGCGCGCCGTCAGTGCTTCGAGGTTGCGAAGCGCGACGCGTACCAATCGACCGTCGTCGCGAGGCCCGTGCGCCAGTCGACGCTCGGTTCGTAACCGAGCAACGCACGCGCGCGCTCGAGCGACGCGAGGGAATCGCGCACGTCTCCGGCGCGCGCCGGCGCGTAGTGCGGTTGGAGAGACGAGCCAAGCTGCTTCGCCATGGCGCGGAAAAGCTCGTTGACGCTGAGCGATGCGCCGGCGCCGACGTTGATCACGCTGCCCGGCGGCACGTCTCGATCCATCGCGCGCAGGTTGGCCTGCACCACGTTGTCGACGTAGGTGAAGTCGCGCATCTGTTCGCCGTCGCCGTAAATCGTCGGGCGGCGGGCCTCGAGCAGCGCCTTGGCGAAGATCGCGATCACGCCCGTGTAGGGGCTGTCGTCGAGTTGGCGCGGGCCGAAAACATTGAAGTAGCGCAGCGCGACGGTGTGCATGCCGTGGACGTGCCCGTACACGGCGAGCAGGTGCTCCGCCGCGACCTTTCCGGCGGCGTAAGGCGATAGCGGCGAGGGCGGCATGGTCTCGATCTTCGGCGACGTCGGCGCATCGCCATAGGCGGCCGAGGACGCGGCGAACACCAGCCGGCGCACGCCGTGCTTGCGGCAACCTTCGAGCACTCGCAGGGTGCCGAGCGCGTTGACCTCATAGGAGCGCAGCGGCTGGGCGATGCTCTGCGGCACCGACACCTGAGCGGCTTCGTGGAACACGCCCGAAACTCCTGCGCAGGCGGCCTCGACGGCGGTCGCATCGGCGAGATCGCCCACCCACAGTTCGACCGGCGCCCCGGAACCTGCCTCGCCAAGCGGAAGGTGCGCGAGGTTCTCGCGTCGGCCCGTCGAGAGGTTGTCGAACACTCGCACGCGGTCGCCGCGTTGGACCAAACCCGACGCCAAGTGCGAACCGATGAAGCCGGCGCCGCCGGTGATCAGGTACTGAGCCATGCGGGGTCGGATGCTAACGGTGAGCGCGCGGGTGACGAAGGTGTCGAAGGCAGCCGCCCATCGGCGCGCGCCGCCGCGAGCCTGAAACGAGGCCGCGATGGTGCTCTGAAAACACAAGCCCGCCGACCCCGAAGGGTCGACGGGCTTGCGGCATCGAGAAGAGTAGGATCCCCAGCGCAGCTTTTGGCTGCGGGCTCGTCAGCCAGATGAGGCTCCGCACCGAACGCGAGAACTTCAGAAATTATTTTCCGGTCGGCGCCGGTCAGCGCGAGGCACGCGAGGCTCCCCGGAAACGACTCGGACCCGCTTTGTCAGGGCGGGTCCGGTCGGGAGTGGCAGAAGAAGCTCTCGTCAGTCAGTCAGGAGTCGTCTCAACTTCGTTCAGGTGGCCGCCGCGTCGTCCCCGTTCGCCCGAGGCTGTGTGGCGCGGCGGTAGAACCAAGGCCGCAAGGTCGCGTCTCACCGAACGGGGTTTCTGATCCCAGCCGCGCCCTACTCGTAGCGCAGGGCCGTGATCGGATCGAGGCGGGCGGCGCGCCGTGCGGGGTAGATCCCACTGACGACGGCGACGGCGGCCGAGATCGCCAGCGAAACGACGACGTAGTGCGGCTCGATCACGGCGTTCCAGCCCGTGGTGTGGATCAGGACCCAGATCACGCCGACGCCGAACAGGCAGCCGAACAGCCCGCCGACCATGCCGATCGCGGCGGTCTCGGTCAGGAACTGCAAGAGGATGTCCGCGCGCGTCGCGCCGAGCGCGCGCCGCACGCCGATCTCGCGCGTCCGTTCGGTGATCGTCGCCAACATGATGTTCGCGATGCCGATGCCGCCGACCACGAGCGAGATCGCCGCGATCAACACCATCACCACGCTGAACACCGCCTGCGTCTTCTCGCTCTGCTCGAGCAACTCGAGCGGGATCACGATCTCGTAGTCCTTGCGCGGATGCAGGCGCGCGAGGATCGCCTTCAAGGTGCGCGCCGTCGGGTAAACGAGGTCGTCGCTCGTCGCGGTCACGATCATCTGATCGAGTTCGACGATCGAGCGCTCCTCGGTGCCGCCCTTGCGGACGTAGGTGCCGGTGCCGAACGTGCGCATCGACGTCGAGTACGGCACGTACACCTCGTGCGCGCGATCGTCGAGCGCCAGCGCCTTGCGCGTCGGCGACGCGAATTGCTCGTCCTCGAGCACGCCGATGATCTCGAACGGAAAACTGCCGATGCGCACGGTCATGCCGAGCGGGTCGCGCAGCAGGCCGAGCTCGCGCACGAGACTGCGCCGGACGATGCAGACCTTCTCCTCCGTCGCGTCGTCGATCGCCGTGAAGGCGCGGCCGCGACCGACCTTGAAGTGAAACATCTGCTGGTGCACGGGCAGCACCCCGCGCACGGACGCGTCGACGCGCGTCGAGCCGTGCCACACGGGCTTGCGCACGAGATTGACGGGCAGCACGCGTTCGACGGTCGGACACACCGCGCGAATCATCTCTTCGTCGGCGAAGGTCAAGCCGTAGCGATCGACGTTCGACTCGTTCGACTGCGCCTTCTTCTCCGCCGGCGGCTTGACCGAGTTGACGATGATGTTGCGCACGCCGAGTTGCCCGATGCGCGCGAGGATCTCCGCGCGTGCGCCCGCGCCGACGGACAGCATCGCGATCACCGAACCGACGCCGAAGATCATGCCGAGCATCGTCAAGAACGAGCGCAGCTTGTTGCGCCGCAAATTGGCGAGGCCCAGCAGGAAAATTTCCGCGATCGATCCGATCGTCAAGTGAGCACCTCGGTCGCGTGCGCCGCCGCGCGGTCGGCGATGATGAGGCCGTCGCGCATTTCGACGACGTGCGGCAAGGTGTTCGCGATCTCCGGGTTGTGCGTCACGATCACGATCGTGCGGCCCTGCGCGTGGAGCTCTCGCAACAGCCGCATGACCTCCGCGCCGTTGTGCGAGTCGAGATTCCCGGTCGGTTCGTCGGCGAGCAACAACGACGGCTCGGCGGACAACGCGCGCGCGACGGCGACGCGCTGACATTCACCGCCTGAGAGCTGCGTCGGGTAGTGACCCAGGCGGTGCGAGAGCCCGACCGCGTCGAGCAAGGCCAAGCAGCGCTTGCGGCGTTCGCTGCGTTTCATGCGCGCGTAGAACAGCGGCACTTCGACGTTCTCGACGACCGTGAGCTGTGCGATCAGATTGAACGACTGGAACACGAAACCGATGCGTTGATTGCGCACGCGGCTGAGCCCCGCGTCATCGAGCGCCGAAACGTCGCGACCTTCGAGTCGATAGGCACCGCGCGTCGGCCGATCGAGACAGCCGAGGATGTTCATCAACGTCGTCTTGCCCGAACCGGAAGCGCCGACGATGCCCACGAAATCTGCGCGAGGAATGCGCAAGTCGATGCCCTTGAGCACGGTCAGCGGACTGGCTGCGGTGCCGTAGTCCTTCTCGACGCGCTCGATGTCGACGACGAGATCGCTCATGGCCGCGAATCAGCTCTTCACGGCCGCGCCGGTCGCTTCGGTGGATTCGCGCGCACCGTCCGTGCCGCTGCCGCCGTCCGCGCCGACTTCGGTGTCGCGCGGATCGTAAAGCAGCACCGCATCGCCCGCGGCGAGCCCGTCCGTCACCACGACGTAGTGCGTGTTGTTCTTGCCGATCTCGACCTTCTGTTTACGCCAGGCCGGGCCTTCAGGAACGAAGACGAAGCTCGCGCCGTCTTCGCTGACGACGGCGTGGATCGGCACGTGAACGACGTCCTTCAGCTCCTCGACTTGGATTTCGACCTTCGCGCTGATGCCGGCGCGCAACTTGACGTCGACGGCTTCCATCGAGATCTCGCAGCCGAAGGTCTTGTTGTTCTCGTCCATCCAATTCGAATCGGCGACGGAGTTGATGCGCGTGACCTTGCCGACGAAAACGCGGTCCTTGAAGGCCTCGATGGTCACGTGCACCGGTTGTTCGAGCCGCACCAGATCGATGTCGGCCTCGTGCACTTGGATCAGCACCTGCATCTCGCGCAGATCCGGCAGCGTGAACAGCGTGTTGCCCCGCCACAGGCGTTCGCCGACTTTGATCTGATCGCGCTCCCAGGGCCGGCCCGGATCGCCGTAGTGCACCAACCCCGGCCGCGGCGCCTTGATGGTCATCTTCGACAGCTCTTCCTTGAGCTTCGTGACGCGCTGTTCGTTCTGACTGAGCTCGCTCTCGGAACGACTGACGCGCGTTTCCTTTTCGCGCACGCTGATTTCGGCCTTCTCGCGCGCATTGACCAGTTGGCGCTCGGCGTCCTTCAAATTGACCGCGAGCTGCTCGTGCTCCATCGGATCGTTGTAGGTCTCGAACAGCTCGAGCTCGCGGTGCGCGTTCTCCATCCCGATCTCCGCCTCCTTCAAGCGAATGCGTTCCTGCTCCGCTTGGATCTTCGTCATGAAGCCTTCCTTCTCGAGGTCGGGCACTTGCTGGTAGCGCTCGGTGGCGCGCGCGAAATCGTGGTCGGCCTTTTCGACTTCGAGCGCCATCTTGCGCCGCAGATTCGGCGCCTCGCCCTTGTCGTAGCGCTCGAGCTTCATGCCCGCGCCCTTCAAGTTGAACTCCGCCGCCTCGATGCTCGCCATGCTGTCGCGGCGTTCGATTTCGAGCTCCGCCTTCGAGCCCTCGTGTTCGTTTTGCGCCTGGAGCAACTGGCGCTCGCTTTCGTGGACTTGCGTCTCGATCTCTGACTTGTCGAATTCGGCGAGCACGTCGCCCTCGGCGACTTCCTTGCCTTCGTCGACGAGCCAAGCGATGCGCGCCTCGCCCTCGAATTCGGGGCTGAGGTTCAGCGAATTCTTGGCCTTCAAATAGCCGTTCTCGACGATCGCGATCTTGAGGTCGCCGCGCTTGGCGACGAAGCGCTCGGACGCGTGCGAACCGTTGGCGGCCAAACTCGCACTGCCGCCGAACCAGCGCCAGCCGCCCCAAGCGAGGGCGATCAAAACCAGAAGTGTCCAGAGCATCTTCATTCGGTCCACATCCCTCGCTCGTCGATGAACAAGATCCCCAAGTCGCGGATCAGTTCGAGTCGGCCGATCTCGTAGTTGACTTGTTCCTGGATCAACGCGTTGCGCGCTTCGAGCAGCGACTGCTGCGCTTCGACGACGTCACGGTTCGAGAAATCACCCTGCTCGAAGCGCAGCTGCGCGATCTTCACGTTGCGCTCTTGATCGGCGATCAACTGACGCTGGATCTCGAGACTCTGTGTGCGGCGCGCGAGCTCGCGGAATTTGCTTTGGATCTGCACGACCAAGTCCTGTTCGAACTGATCGTGCGCGCGCAGTGCGCGGCGATGGGCGACTTGGGCGTTGCGCAGCGACGAGCGCTCGCCGGTGCGATCGACCGGCAGCGCCAAGCTCAACGAGGCGCTGTAGCTCCCGTCGAAGGGCGATTGGTGCAGCGCGCTCGGATCACTGCTGCCGCCGATGCCGTAAGAGACATCGAGGTTGAGATCGGGCTGGATGCCGTTTTCGGCGAGCCGCAGGGCGCGATCGGAGTCTTCGAGCTGCTCGCGCTCGGTGAGCACGTCGAGACGGTTCTTGAAGGCGACTTCGATGGCCGAGTCGACTTCGTAGTCGACCTCGATGAACTCCGGCGCCTCGTCACGCACGTCGACGGTCACGCCCGGCGGCAGGCCCAAGAAGATGCGGAATTGATCGAGCGCCAAATGCAGGCTCTCTTCGGCCTCGATCTGATCGTTCTGCGATGTGAGCGCGCTGCGCCGTGCGCGCAACACCTCGAGCTCGCTCGTGTCGCCGAGCTTGAGCATCGCTTCCGCTTGACGGCGCGCGAACACGAGGTCTTCGATGTTGCGGCGTTGGTTTTCGAGGCCGCGCTTTTGTTGCACGAGCCCGTAGAAGCGTTGCGCGACGTCGATCGAGAAGTTTTCGCGGAACAGCTCGAAGCGCCGAATGGCGTACATCATTCCGCGCTCCGCTTGCGTCAACGGTTCGAGCGCGAGTTCGCGTCCGGCGCCGCGCAACAACGGTTGCGTCAAACGGATCGAAGCGCTCGTCCCGAACGCGCCCGGCTCAGCACCGGGGCCGCCGGCGTGCGACAGGCCTGCGCTCGCGGAAACGTCGCCGCCCCAGGGCATTTTCTGCGAGACGCCGCCCGACCAACTCGCGCTCGACGAGGCGTCGCCGCCGTCGCCGCCCGAGAACACGTAGCCCAAGGTCGATGACAACAAGGGCCCGAAGCTGTGGCGCGTGCCGTAGAGCGCGAGCGCATCCAAATACAGCGATTCCTTCTCGTCGATGAACGCGCGGCTCGATTGCACGGCGATTTCGAGCGCTTCCTTGAGCGACAGCACGCGCGTCGTCTGCGGCGCGACCGCGCGCGAACCTGGCGCGGTATCGAGCGGAGCGGTATCGAGCGGAGCGGTATCGAGCGGAGCGGTATCGAGCGGAGCTGTGTCGAGCGGAGCGACTTTCTCCGGCGCGACCTCAACCGACGCTGCCGGGCGCCGCTTGGGTTGCTCGATCGTCGCGCGACGATCGGCGTTGAGCGCCTCGCTGCGTCCGCCGAGGATGTCCTCGACGATCGCATCGGCCTCGCGCGACGTCGATTCGACGCCGGCGCAGCCTGTGGCGAGGCCGACGAGCAACAACGAGCGCAGCGAGCGCTTTCGGCGGAGGTGGGACATCGTCATTCGCGGCCGGGCAAAAAGCAGCCGCTGGGAGTGAGGGTCGACGCCGGGATGCTCTAGCTCTTCCATCGCACTGTGTTTCGCGGCGAGTCGATCGAATCGTAACTGCGCCGCTTCGATCGCGTGCAACGCACACAAGGCAAACGCAACCGCTCGTCGCTTGCCGTCGCGCATGGACGAACTGCGCGCCTGCGCGTCGATGCCGACCTCGAAATATTTGCGGGGAGGATCGCTGACGCGCTCCTCCCCGCGTGTGTCGATCGGCGAACCGCTGTGCGCCTCTGCGCAGGTCGCCGTCGTCGAAGGGCTCAGGCCCCGAACAGGCCCGTCTTCTTCGACTTGCGCACTTCCTTCTCTTCCATCCAGACCGTCTCGCCGTTCTCGATGTTCACCACCTCGAGCGTGAGCTTGTACCAGACGTCTTCGGTCTTCTTGCCGCCGTCTTCGAGGTTGCGCGCGCGCTCCTTTTCGATCGAGCGCAGGTTGCCGTACAGCACGGCGTCCGCGCCGATCTGCTTGCCGAAGCTGCGAATCAAGTTCGGATCGACGCGGCCCGACTCCATCTGAAAGCGCACTTGGCTGCCGAGTTCATCTTGGCCCTGGGAACTCGACGCGATGCGGAAGCGACCGCTCTTGAGCAACGAGGCCTTGATCGAGTCGGTGATGCTCGAGGTGTCGATGTGCTCCGCTGTGCGGTTGTTGACGTTGCCGGTGTAGAGCACGACGCGCTTGTCGTCGGTCTTGCCCGAGTGGTCGAGATACTGAAGGCTCGGACTCGACAGCAGCGATTGCACCATCGCGTCGGCCATCTCATGCAGATCGGTCGAGCCGAACTTGAGGTTGACCGTCTCGGTCTTCTTGGCGTCGTCGTAGCCGATTGAGCTGCACGCCGACGCGACGAAGGCGACGACGAGCGACAGCGGGAGGAAAAGGTTCTTCATGGCTTGGTTGCTTTCGTGGAGTTGCTGCGGATGTGTTCGTCGAGGCTTGGTCAGTGGACTTCGTCGCGCGAGCCGACTTGCAGACGCCAACTCGCGGCTTCGGGCGTCGGCGCGACGACCTTGATCGTCTTCGCCGCGCTGCCCGCGAGTCGTTCCGGCGTCCAGTGTTGCGGCCCGTAGGCGATGCTCATTCCGGCGGTGTCGAACCAATCGACGCTCCACTGGAAGCTCTGCGGGAAGCTGCGCTTGTTCACCAAATCGAACTGCACGACGAGCATGCCGTTGACCCGGTTCTGCACGAGATGGCTCATCTCGAGCGAAGCGGCGAGCAACGCATTCGGCTCGTCCGCCTTCGTTTCGCGCATCCCTTCGGCGCCTTGGTAGCGATTGACCTGACCTTGCATGGGCGCCGTACACGCCGTTGCGGAAACGAGCGCGAGTGCGGCGAGTGTCGCGTGAAGCTGTGTGTGAATGCGATTCATGGTTGTCGACCTCTTAGGGCTGCGCCGGAGTTGAGGCGGCCGGCGTGGAGATTTGCGCAGGCGACGCGTCGAGGCGTCGTCCGCCGATCACGTGGGTGTACAGATGCGTCCCGAGCGTGCGCGCGAGCACGATGACGGTCTCGCCCGGTTCGAGTTGAAAGCGTCCCAGGCGCACGCGCTCGCCGCCGAGCGCTTCGAGCTCGAGCTCACGTTCACCGGGTGCGACGAACAGGCGCGCCGCTTGCCAGGTGTCGGGCACCGTGAGCCACGAGCGCGTGTCGGCGCGCTCGGTCGCGGCGGTGAGCAGCGATCCCGCGAGCAGCACGCCGAAGCCGGCCAACTCACCGTGCTTGTCGCTCGCCGACTGTGCGAGTGCGTCGGTGACGACGAGCTTCAAGGCCGCGCGCAATCCTGAGCGCAGCGCGAGCCAGCCGAGCCGATCGCTCAAGTTCTCGCGCGCGACGGCGCGCACGTCCTCGATCACGCTGGATTGAACCGGAAGTCCGCCGTCGACGACGAGCTGCACCGCGCCGACCGGTTGCGGTCGCTCCGCGAAACGCGGCACGGAGAACTGGGCCAGCCCCGAGGGCGTCATCAGGCTGACCGTGTCCGGCACTTTGAACGGGCCGATGCCGACGCCTGCGATCACGACGATGTTCGCCGCGTCGGCGGGAATCTGCGGCGCGTCGCCATAGCGCGCGACGAGCTCCGGCAGCGCGTCGTCGTAGCGCAAACGCGCGGCGATGCGCACGAGCGCCTTGCCGGCGAGTTCGCTGCCGACGCCCTTCTCGTCCATGCGCTTGTAATCGATGTACGCGTCGTCGAAGCGCTGCTGCAGCTCGTAGCTCAAGGCCGACATGAAATGCCCCAGCCCGCCGGCCGCGTACTTCTTCGAGTACAGCTGCTCTTCCGTCTCGAGCAACTTGTTGGCGCGCCGCGTCTCGACGTACACGCCGTCGCGATCACCGCGCGCGAGGTAGGTCAGCGCCAACGCCGCGTGAAGTTGCACCCGCTCGTAGCCTTCGCCGGGATAGGTCGCGGCGCTCTCGTTGACGAACAACGTGGTCAACGACTCGCCGAGCTCCGTCGGCCCGAGCACAGCGCGCTCTTCGAGCGCGTTCACGGCCTTGGCAGCGCGATCGAAGTGCTGCTGCGCGCCCTCCCAATCGCCGGCGACGAGCGCGACCATGCCGCACTCGGCGCCGCGCAAGAACGAGGACTCGACCACTTCGCGGTCGGACAGGGTCTCGAGCGCGTCGTCGAAGCGCCCGACTTCGAAGCTGTGCAGCGCGACCGCGGTCTTCTCGGTGTAGCTGGCGCAGGACGCGCTCAACAACGCGACGAAGGCGACACTCGCACGTAGGGCAGGGATGGCGAACGGACTCATGGGGGCAAGAAAAACGCGCCGCTCGGACGCCGTGGGTCGGGCAGGACCGCGCGACGCCCGGAGCGGGCGTGGGCGCGTACCGGCAATTGTGGTGCCACGCCCCGAGCGCGATCCGAGCGACCTCGGCGCCTCCGCACCGACCGTGGGCGGGGACGGTTGTCCCCTATAGACTGCACGCGCCCCGCGCCGTTCTCCACTGTCCCGACGTTCTCGGGGACCAGTCCGACGCGGTTTTTCGTCCCTCGGCGAGCCGAGGTCGGGTTTCGAAGAACGCGCCCCTCACCATGTCGCAGCAGAGCACCTTCGTCGACGGCAGCCGCACGCCGGGGACGACGCCGATGATGGCGCAGTACCTGCGCGCCAAGCGCGAGCAGCCCGAGGCGCTGATCTTCTTCCGCATGGGCGACTTCTACGAGCTCTTCGGCGAGGACGCGGTCACCGCCTCGCGCGAGCTCGGCATCACGCTGACTTCGCGCGACCGCGGCGAGAATCCGCTGCCGATGGCGGGCGTGCCGGTGAAGTCGCACGAGAGCTACCTGATGCGCCTCGTCCGCAAGGGCTTCCGCGTCGCGATTTGCGAGCAGATGGAAGATCCGCGCACGGCGAAGGGCATCGTCGAGCGCGCCATCGTGCGCGTGGTCACGGCCGGCACGATCACGGAAGAAGACGCGCTCGACGCGCGCGCCAACAATTTCCTCGCGGCCATGCATGTGATCGGCGCACGCGCCGGACTCGCTTGGGTCGACATTTCGACCGGGCGTTTTCAAGTCGCCGAGATCGCGGCGCGCGACATCGAGAGTGAGCTCGGGCGCATCGCTCCGGCGGAGTTGTTGTGCACGACGACGCTCGCCGAGAAACATGTCGAGCTCGACCGCGCGCTCTCCAACTTGCCGGGCATGTGTCGCAGCGAGCGCGAAGAGTGGCGCTTCGAGCGCGGCACGGCGCTGCGCGCGCTGACGCGGCACTTCAAGGTGGCGACGCTCGAGGGCTTCGGCCTCGACGACGATTCGCCGGCCGTGCCCGCGGCGGGCGCGTTGATCGAATACCTCGAAGAGACGCAGAAGTCGGCCTGCGAACACGTGCGCGCCATCGTGCGTGTCGCGACGAGCGAGTTCCTCGTGCTCGATCGCGCGACGCGCTCGTGCTTGGAGTTGGTCGCGACGCAGCGCGAGGGCCGCAAGGAAGGCACGTTGCTCGACACGCTCGACGCGACGCTGACGCCGATGGGCGGGCGCTTGCTGCGCGAGTGGTTGCTCTCGCCGCTGCGCAAGGTCGAGCCCATCGTCGATCGCCAGCGCGGCGTCGCCGAACTCGTCGACTCGCCCTTCCTGCGCGAGGACGTGCGCGAGCTGTTGCGCGGCGTGCTCGACATCGAACGCCTCGCCGCGAAGATCTCGACCGGCCGCGCCAACGCGCGCGATCTCGTCGGCTTGGCGCAGTCGCTCGAAGTCGTGCCGCGTTTGCGCGCCAAACTCGAACACGTGTGGTCGGCGATCCTCGGTCGCACGCTCGAACGCCTCGATCCGCTCGACGACGTCGCCACGCGCATCCGGCGCACGTTGATCGACGCGCCGCCGCTCGCGCTGCGCGACGGCGGGATCA